>JARGFU010000014.1:144399-194880 GCA_029210625.1 Deltaproteobacteria bacterium
AGCTGGGTGTTCGTGTCGGTGTCCACGTCCACGGCGCAGGCCCAGGCGGCGCCGTCCCACTTGGCCACCTCGCCCGCGGCGCAGCCCAGGGTCGCCAGGGTGTCGGTGTCGATCGTGTGGGCGCCCATCGAGTAGCCGTTGTTGGCGACGAAGGCGTCCACCTCGGCCTCGCTGAGCTGGGTGTTCGTGTCGGTGTCCACGTCCACGGCGCAGGCCCAGGCGGCGCCGTCCCACTTGGCCACCTCGCCCGCGCCGCAGCCCAGCGCCGCCAGGGTGTCGGCGCCGGTGTTCAGGTCCGGCGCGCACTCCCAGGCGCCCACCGGGCCGTTCCACTTCGCGACCTGACCGTCCAGGCAGCCCAGCGCCGCCAGGGTGTCGGTGTTCGTGGTGTGCGGCCCGGCAGCGAGCACCGCGCCGCCCACGGTCGTGCCCGGAGCGAGATCGAGCGCACCGTTGGTGACGAAGGCCTCGACCTCGGCCTCGGTGAGCTGGGTGTTCGTGTCGGTGTCCACGTCCACGGCGCAGGCCCAGGCGGCGCCGTTCCACTTCGCGACCTCACCGTCGGCGCAACCGAGGGCCGCCAGCACGTCGGTGTTCACGGTGTGAGGGCCGGTGGCGAGGTCGGTCGGGACGTTGGCGAGCTCGGCCCAGTCCACCGGATCCGCGGTGCGCCGGAGCTCGCCGGGCGCGACGCCCCCGAGGGTCGCGGCGTCGTCGGCGCTCAGGGCGCTGTCGGCCCTCCCCGCGTACTGGGCGAAGCCCGCGTAGGGGGTGGTCCCCACCGGCAGGCGGGGGGTCAGCTCGGCCTCACCGTCCACGGCCACGCCCAGGAAGAGGCTGCCCTGATCCCGGAAGAGGGCGAGGTCGAGGGTGTCGACCTGGCCGAGGTAGACCGTGAAGTGTCCGCCCTCGACGAGCACCTGCTGGGTCTCGGTGAAGAGGGGCGTGGCCGTGCTCGGATCGTCGTAGAGCGAGAGCACGAGGGTGGTCTCCCCCTCGGTCGGCGTGCCGTCGGCGGCGCTGAGGTAGCCCTGGACCGGCACGAAGGCGGGCGCGTCGGCCAGCGCCGGGAGGGTGAGCAGAGAGGAGAGGAGGAGAGCGAGCGCGAGACGCAGAGAGCGCATGGTGGACCTCGAGAGAGGATGGAGAGCGTGAGAGGGGCGGGGGTCGATGCCGGTGCCGGTCATCGTCCGACCTCCGGCCCGGCCTCGAGGCTGCGGCCGGAGCCGTCCGCCTCACCCATGGGCTGAGGGGCCCCGATGGTCAGGCGCAGCTTGCGATCGGCGGAGCCGGCCTCGCCGCCCCCGCCGACCAGCCGCAGGGAGGTGGGCCGGCGGGTGACCTCGCCGCCGTCGCTCCCGCCGCCATCGCTGCTGCCCCCGTCGGTGCCGCCGCCGTCGGTGGTCCCACCGTCGTCGACGCTGCCGTCCGGGGTGCCACCCCCGCCACGACAGTCACAGGCCGAGAGACACACCACCGCCAGGAGCAGCGGCAAGAGCCGACCCCTCTTTCGAATCATCGAAAGACCCCGTTTCCTTGCGGCCCCACCGCCTGGACCGCGCCAACCTATGAGGCTCGCCGGAGGCCGGCAAGGCCCGCGGCCCAACGATTTTGCCGGTATCCGTGCCGGTGCCGCCCTGGGATACTCGATCTCGTTGAGCACCAAGACCATCCGGGCGCCCGAAGCTCGCTTCACCTGCGAGGGCGACGGACGGTGCTGCACGCGCTGGAGCGTCCCGGTCTCGGCGGAGGTCGTCGAGCGCCTGCGCGCCCACGACTGGACCGGCGTCGGCGCGGGTGACCCCTTCCTGCCCGTTGCGGGCAGCGGCGAGCCCTTCCGCCTGCGCCTGGTGGACGAGCGCTGCTTCTTCCTCGACGCCGAGAACCGCTGCGAGATCCAGAAGCGGCTGGGCCACGAGGCCAAGCCGGCGGCCTGCAAGGCCTTCCCCCTGCAGCTCACCTCCATCGGCGGCCAGACCCACGCCCGGCTCTCCTTCTACTGCCCCACGGTCTGCGCCGATCGGGGCAAGCGCCTCTCGGAGCAGCAGCGCTGGCTGAAGACCGTCGAGCGGAGCGCGGAGGTGCACCCTCGCTGCGCCCCCCTGCGGCTCAGCCCGGACATCGAGATCGGCCTCCGGGATCAGGGTGAGGTCGATCGCGAGCTGGCGCGGCGCCTCGGAGAGACCGGCGCCTCGATGGCCGACCGGCTCGCCACCTGCGTCGGCCTGCTGCAGGTCATCCAGAGCCAGCACAGCGAGGGCGGGATCGCCGTCGCGATGGGGCTGAAGCGCGCGAGCGCCATGGAGAGCGGGGAGCTGGCGAGGCTCGGACGCGAGGGTGGCGAGGCCCCCCGCGCCGGGCCGGTCCTCTCCCTCTTCCTCGCCTCGGACTGCCTGCCGGGACCCTGGGCGAAGGCCGGCCACTTCTTCGGGGTGCGCTTCTTCGGCCTCGGTCTCTCGAAGCTGCGCTCCCGGGCCATGGGGGCGAAGGCCTCCCGCGGGCGCATCGCCGCCGTCACCTTCGCGCCCGGCGAGGAGGGCGACGCGCTCCTCACCCGCTACTTCATCGCCAAGCTCGTGGGGCGCCGGCACCTCGCCGACCAGCTCGACCTGCTGCGGGGCTTCAACCTGCTGGTGGTCGCCTACGGGATGATCGTGCTGCTGGCCCGGCTGAAGGCCGCCAGCGAGGGGCAGCCCGGCGTGCGCCAGAGCGATCTCCTGGCCGCGGTGCAGGCGACGGAGCTCCTCGTGCTGGAGCACACCGCCATCCACCGGACCTCCTCCTTCTCCCACCTGCTGGAGAAGATCCTGGACGAGCCCACCCTCTGCAGCTCGATGCTGGCCCGGGCGGCCTGACCTATTCGGCCGCGCCGCCCTCGGTGCGGGCGAGCCCGGCGCGCGCCTCGTCGTAGTAGGGCACCCCGGTGTCGGTGGTGCCCACCACGTGGCGGTAGTCGTCGGCGGCCGCCGGGGCGTTGCCCAGATCCTCGTTGGCCTTCGCCCGGAGCATCCGGGCCTGGCGGGTCAGGGGGCTGGTGGGGTGATCGGCGATCAGCTTGGAGCAGGTGCTGACGGTCTCGGGCTTCTGGCCGTTGCCGTAGTAGGCCTGGGCCAGGCCCATCAGGGCGGGGACGTACTTGGGCGAGCCCGCCTGCTCCTCGAGGAAGCGCCCGTAGGCCTCGGCGGCGGCCCAGTGGTTGCCCGCGTCGAGGTTCGCCTTGCCGATGTAGTAGTCGGCCTCCCGGGCCTGGGGACGCTTGGGGAACTCGGCCTTGAGCTTCTGGAAGCCGGCGATGGCCGCGTCGAGCTCGCCCTTGCGGTACTTGCCCAGGGATTCCTCGTAGAGCAGCCGCGCCGCCTCCGCGTTGCCGGTGTCGGCGGCGGCCATCCCGGCCTCGTGCTGCTTGCGCAGCGCCGCGTCCTCGGTGTCGTCGAGGCCCTTCTTGAGATCGGTCGAGACCCGGTCGGCCTCCTCGGTCGCGCTGGAGACGAAGCTGCCGATGCCCGAGAAGATCGCCCAGACGACGCCGGCCACCACCAGCAGCCCGACGACCTTCAGGCCCCAGGCCTCCCAGGCGGCCCGCACGTAGTCGAGGGCGGTCGGATCGGGGAGCGGCTCGGTGACCTCGGCCGCCTCGGGGCGCCCGCCGGGGATCACCGGGCCCGCCGCCTTGAAGCCGCCGGTGTGCACCCCCGCGACCAGCGCGGCGGTGTCCGGCCCCATCCCGGGGCGCGCGCCGGTGACGCCGGTGGCGCGGGTGGCCCCCTTCTTCGGCCCCTTCGCCTTCACCTCCACGTGCTGGCCGGTGAGCATCGAGAGCTGGCTGGCGGTGTAGCCGTCGTCGGGGCGCAGGCGCAGGTAGCGCTTGAAGAAGCCCACCGCCTTGTAGAGGTTTCCCTCGTTCCGGTAGAGGTTCGCCAGGCGCTGGAGGATGCCGGCGTTGTCGGGCTCCTGCTCGAGGAGCTGCTCGAGCTCGACGATCTTGGGGTTGGCGCTCTGCCCGAACTGGATCCCCTCGGCCTCGCAGACCTGAGTGAGCAGCTCGGTGGCCTCGGCGTTCTCGGGGTCACGCAGCACCGCCCGGTAGAGGGCGAGGGAGGCCTGGCGCCGCTCGGCGGGGCCGGCCTCGAGGAGGCGGCGGCCCTCGGCGAGCCAGTGGACCGAGACCTCCTGGATCAGCCCGGCGACGGTCCGGTCGGCGTCGGAGAGGGCCTCGGCCAGCAGGTTCGGCCGCGTCGCGCGGTGCCGCTCCAGGTAGGGCCCGATGGCCTCGAGCACCGCCTGGCCGCTGGGGGGTCGCTCGGCGGGCTCCGCGGAGAGGAGCGAGTCGAGGAGGGCCTCGATCTCGGGGGGGACCGTCGGCTCCTTCTCGTAGATGGGCGGGACGATCCCCTTGAGCAGGCGCGCCACGGTGGTGGCGGCGTCGTCGGCGGCGTTCGGGTTCTCCCCGGAGAGCAGCTCGTAGAGCACGATGCCGGCCGCGTAGAGATCCGAGCGGGCGTCGAGGCCCTCGCCCCGCGCCTGCTCCGGGCTCATGTAGGCCGGCGTCCCCACCAGCATGCCGGTCTGGGTGAGGGCCGCGCCGCCCACGGTCTTGGCGATGCCGAAGTCGGCCACCTTCAACACGCCCGAGGAGGTCAGGAGCATGTTTGCCGGCTTCACGTCCCGGTGCACGATGCCCTGCTGGTGGGCGAAGTGCAGGCCGGTGACCAGCTGCGCGAAGATCTCCACGGCGAGGGGCGCGGGCATCCGCTGGACCTTCTTCATCAGGTCCTCGACCGTGCCCGCGTCGACGAACTCGGAGGCCATCCAGTAGCGGCCGCCCTCCTCGCCGTAGGAGAAGACCTCGACGACGTTGCCGTGGTGGATGTCGATGGTGCTGCGCACCTCGTGGAGGAAGCGCTGGACGAAGCTGGGATCGTTGGCCAGCTGCGGCTGCATCACCTTCAGCGCCACCTCCCGCCCGTCGTTGCCCTGAGCCAGGTAGACGGTGGCCATGCCGCCGCCGCCCAGGGGCTTCACCACCGTGAACTCGCCCACGGCCATGCCGGGGACGATCGGCGTCACCTCCGCGCCGGGGATCGAGACCGCGCCGCTGCCGGTGGCCGCCACCGAGGCGGTGCCGGTGGTCCCGATCGAGGCGCTGCCGGTGGTGGCGACGCTGGCGCTGCCCGTGGTCGCCACGGAGGCCGCCCGGGCGCTGCCGGTGGTCGCCACGCTCGCCGCCCCGGTGGTCGCCACCGAGGGCGTGGGCGCAGGAGCCGGGGGTGGCGGCGGAGTGGCCGCAGGAGGCGCGGTTGGCGCGGGAGGCACGGCTGCCGCGGGAGGCGCCGCCGCTGCGGGAGGGGCACCGGGCGCGGGCTGGCCGTAGGGGAGCGTCCCACCGGCGCCGGGGGCGGGGGCAGGGGCTGTGGCAGGTGCGGCCGGAGCCTGCTGAGCCGCGTGCCCGGAGGCCATCAGCCTGGTGGCGCCGGCCGTGGCCGCGGCCAGCCGGCCCAGCGCCCGGCGCACCGCCGCCTCCTCGGCGAGGAAGGCCTGGTGGGGCGGCAGGGCCCCGGCGGCCTGGGAGGTCACCCAGGAGGGCTGAGCGAAGGCCACCGCCAGGGTCTCGCCCTGGCGTCCGAAGGGCACCGCCAGCAGGCGCTGGCAGAGGGCGAGATCCACCCCGGTGAGGGCGGCGGGATCGAAGGCGTCGAGGTGCGCCGAGGGGACGACGCGCAGGCCGTAGGCCGCCCCGAAGGCCTGGAGGATGGCCTCGATCGCGACGCCCTCTCCGGCCAGGTGGGTGAGGAAGACGCCCCCCTCCCCCTTGGTCTTCGCCTGCGCGGCCCCGACCTGTTCACGAGTCGCCGCACCCTGCGCCATGAGCGCCCTGGCGGCCTCTGCCAGCGGATTCTTGGCCCCTTGATCCGGCATCCCGGCCGGAAGTCTCCCGCATTCCCCGGGGAAGCGCAAAGCCCCCCTCGACGCCCTGCCGGGCGGCTGCTAGGGGAGTGCAGCGCCAGTCCTCGTCCCCGGCGCCGGAGGGCCCCGATGATGGAACGAGCCTGGAGGTGGCCGGCCCTGCTCGGCGTCTTGCTCCTCGCTGCGGCGGGAGCCTGCCAGGGCGCCCCGGCGGCGCCCGAACCCTGCCCCGAGTGCGCGGCCTGCCCCGAGTGCGCCGCGTGCAGCGCCTGCCCCGACTGCCCCGGGCTCCCGGCGGCCTCCGGGGTCCCCGAGCCTCCCGCGGATCGCCCCGGCGACCTGCCGGGCAGCGCCGCGGTCGACCGTAGCTCCTTCCGGATCGCCACGGCCGTGGACGCGATGAACGCCCTGGCCCGGGGGGATCTCGAGGCGGCCCGGCGGGGCTTCCGCAAGGACCTGGAAGAGGCGCTGCCCGCCGCGCGGCTGGCCCAGGTCTATCAGGGGGTGGTCGAGGCCCACGGCGCTCCGGGCGAGCTGATGGACGCCTGGGAGACCACGGTGATGGACGAGGGGCGCAGGCTGGAGGCCGCCGCGGTCCTCTTGCGGATGAGCGCGAGCCCGGTCCGCTTCCGCCTGCTGGTCGTCTACGACCGGCAGGCCATCCAGGGCTTCTGGCTACGGCCGCTCTAGGTTATCACCGCGCGATGGCACGCCCCTCCGGCTACTACCGCATGCCCACCCTCCACGGGGACCGCCTGGTCTTCGTCTGCGAGGACGAGCTCTTCGAGGTCTCTGCGTCCGGCGGGCGCGCCCGGCAGCTGACCGACTCCATCGGCCGCAAGGTCTGGCCGCGCCTCTCCCCCGGCGGCGACCTCCTGGTCTTCGGGAGCGCCGACGAGGGCGAGACCGAGCTGTGGTCGATGCCGGCCGGTGGCGGCGAGGCCCGCCGGCTGACCTACTTCGGCAGCGACGCCCGTCCGCGCTCCTTCGCCCCCGACGGCCGCTCGGTGATCGTCGCCTCGACCCACCGCGCCGCCCTCCCCAAGCACACCGAGCTCTTCCGGGTGCACCTGGAGGAGGAGGGCAGCCCCCGCGTCGAGGCCCTCGAGCTGGGCCTGGGCTGGGACCTGGCCGAGGGCGGCCCCGGCGGGGCCGTGGTGCTGGGCCGCCACACCCTCGATCCCGCGCGCTGGAAGCGCTACCGGGGCGGCACCGCCGGGCAGCTCTGGCTCAAGCCCGGCGACTCGGAGGAGTTCGTCCTCCTGTCCTGCGAGGGGAACGTCGCCTCGCCCTTCTTCCTGGGCGAGCGCCTCTACTTCGTCTCGGACCGGGAGGGGCACGGCAACCTCTACTCCGTCGCCCTCGAGGGCACGCAGATCGTCGATCGCCGGCGCCACACCGACCACGACGACTTCTACGTGCGCAACGCCAGCAGCGACGGCGCCCGGGTCGTCTACCACGCCGGGGGCGACCTCTTCGTCCACGACCCCGCGTCCGGCGAGACGGCCGCGGTCGAGGTGGACATCGCCTCCTCCCGCCGCGCGCGGCACCGGCGCTTCGTCGACGCCTCCGACTTCCTGGAGGACTACGAGCCCCACCCCCAGGGTCACCGGCAGGTCGTGGTCTCCCGGGGCAAGGTCTTCTCCTTCGGCAACTGGGAGGGCCCGGTGCTGGTGCACGAGGGCCCCGGCGGCGGCCGGCACCGCCTGGCCCGCTGGCGCCACGACGGCGAGGCGGTGGTGGCGGTCACCGACGCCCCGGGTGAGGAGGCCCTCGTCGTGCTCCCCCTCGACCCGGCGCTGGAGCCCACCCTCATCGAGGGCCTCGACCTCGGCCGGATCGTCGAGCTCCAGGCCTCCCCCACCCGCCCCGAGGTGGCGCTGGTCAACCACCGGATGCAGCTGCTCCACGTCGATCTGGCGACGGGGAAGCTCGTCGAGCTCGATCGCGGCGTCCACTCCCGCCCGGGGGACCTCGCCTTCTCACCCTGCGGCAGCTACCTGGCCTACGCCTACCCCGACACGCCGCGGACCAGCTGTATCCGCCTGGCCGCCATCGACGGCAGCGGACCGGTGGATGTCACCCGCCCGGTGCTCCACGACGGCCGCCCGGTCTGGGATCCCGACGGGCGCTTCCTCTTCTTCATCGGCGCCCGGGTCTTCAACCCGGTCGAGGACGGGCTGCACTTCGAGCTGGGCTTCCCCTGGGGGGAGCGGCCCTACGCCCTGCCCCTGCAGGCCGACGTTCGATCGCCCTTCATCAAGGAGCCGATGCCCCTGAAGAAGGACGATCCTCCGGAGCCCGAGCCCGAGCACGAGAAGGAGAAGGCTGAGGCTGAGGCGGAGGCGGAGAAGAAGGACGACGACAAGATCGAGCCCATCAAGATCGATCTCGAGGGCATCCAGGATCGACTGCTGCCCTTCCCCGTCGCCCAGCGCCGCATCGTCGATCTCGGGGCCGGCGAGGGGCGCCTCTTCTTCCAGTCCGAGCCCCTCGAGGGTGCCCTCCACGACCCCTACGATCCGCGCGAGCCCGGCCCCCGGGACGAGCTCTGGGTCTGGGACCTGGAGGAGGAGAGCCTCGAGCTGGTCACCGCCGGCATCGAGTCCTTCACCCTCTCCCGGGACGCCAGCACCCTCGTCTACCACGCCGGCCGCGACCTGCGGGCGGTGCTGGCGAGCGACAAGCTCCCGATCGAGGACGGCTTCAACCGGCGCGCGGGCTGGATCGATCCCGGCCGCCTGCGGATCAGCATCGATCCGGCGGCCGAGTGGCGGCAGATCTTCGACGAGGCCTGGCGCCTGCAGCGCGACCAGTTCTGGTCCCCCGACATGTCGCAGGTGGACTGGGAGGCGGTGCACGCCCGCTACCGCCCGCTGGTCGAGCGCGTCGCCTCGCGCACCGAGCTCTCGGATCTGCTCTGGGAGATGCAGGGCGAGCTGGGCACCAGCCACGCCTACGAGTACGGCGGCGACTACCCCTACCAGCCCCACTACCGGATCGGGCACCTGGGCGCCGATCTCTCCCTCGCGGCGGACGGCCGGGGCTTCGTCATCGAGCGCATCCTGCGCGGCGCGCCCGGCGAGGCCGACGAGGACTCGCCCCTGGCCTCCCCCGGCCTCGACCTCGCGGCGGGGGACGTCGTCCTCGCCGTGAACGGCCAACCCGTGGGCGCCCGGCGCAGCGTGGGCGAGGCCCTGCTCCACCAGGCCGGCCAGGAGGTCGCCCTCACCGTCCGGCGGGGCGACGGCCCCCTGCGGCGGGTCACGGTGAGCACCCTGCGCCACGAGCAGGACCTGCGCTACCGCGCCTGGGTGGAGGAGCGGCGCGCGCTGGTCCACGCGCGCAGCGAGGGCAAGGTCGGCTACCTCCACCTCCCGGATATGCGGGCGGCGGGCTACGCCGCCTTCCACCGCGACTTCCTGCGTGAGTGCGATCGCGACGCCCTCGTCATCGACGTGCGGGGCAACGGCGGCGGCAACGTCTCGCAGCTGATCCTGGAGAAGCTGGCCCGCAAGCGCGTGGGCTTCGACCAGCCCCGCCACGGCACGCCGATCCCCTACTTCCAGGAGTCGCCGGCCGGCCCCCTGGTCTGCCTCACCGACGAGCTGGCCGGCTCGGACGGCGACATCTTCTGCCACTGCTTCAAGCTCCTGGGCCTGGGCAAGCTGGTGGGGATGCGCACCTGGGGCGGCGTCATCGGGGTCTGGCCCCGGCACGCCCTGGTCGACGGCACCTACACCACCCAGCCCGAGTACGCCTTCTGGTTCCAGGACGTCGGCTGGTCGGTGGAGAACCACGGGGTGGACCCCGATCTGCAGGTCCCGCTGCCGCCCCACGCCAGCCAGGCCGCGGAGGACCCCCAGCTGGAGCAGGCCGTCGTCGAGGCCCTGGCCGCCCTGGAGGCGAACCCGCCCCTGCGCCCCGAGTTCGGGCCCCGCCCCGACCGGCGGCCCCCCACCCTGCCGCCTCGCAGGGAAGATCGCTAGACTCTCCCCTGACGATGTTGCGGATCCACATCCGCTCCCCCGAGGAGCCCCCGCGGGTCGAGGCGCTGTCCGACGGCGAGCACGTCATCGGGCGCCACAGCTCGGCCGACCTGCGCCTGGCGAGCAAGCGCATCTCCCGCCGGCACGCGATGCTGAAGATCGACGGCCGGGAGGCGGTGCTGACCGACCTGGGCAGCCAGAACGGCACCTGGGTCAACGGCCAGCGGGTGGTCGGCCCCAAGCGGGTCCTGGCCGGCGACCGCATCCGCCTGGGCGACTTCGCCCTGCGGATCGAGGCCGAGGAGGGCCACGTCCCCTGGGCCGAGGACAACGACCTCTCGAGCCTCGCCCCCTCCCACAAGGCCTCGCTGGTCGAGGGCATGCGGGTGGAGACCGAGGGCGTCGTCCGCGACGCCTTCACCGCCAACCCCATCCTCGATCGCCTCAAGGAGATCGGCGCCATCGTCGAGGGCGCCGAGGTCTCGGTGCCGGCGGGCCGCTCGGCCCTCGACCCTCTCTCCCTCTTCTCGACGGTCACCGAGCTGATCAACAGCGCCCCCTCGACCGAGGCCTTCCTCGACGAGATCCTGGGCCTGGTCTGCATGGTCGCCGGCGCCGACGCCGGCGCGGTCGTCCTCCTCGAGGGCGACGACCTGACCCCCTTGTGCGTCCGCCGCCTGACGAAGGCCAGCGAGGAGGAGGGGGTGCCCATCTCCCGCACCATCGTGAACACCGCGGTGAGCGAGCGGGCGGTGGTCACCACCCACGACGCCAGCCAGGACGAGCGCTTCGAGCAGCAGCAGTCCATCGCCCTGATGGGCCTGCGCTCGGTGCTCTGCGCGCCCCTCATCCGCCAGGACGAGGTGCCCGGCGTGCTCTACCTCACCCGGCCCCCGGGGGGCTTCGGCCGCGAGGAGCAGATGTCGGTGGCCGCCGTCGCGCACCTCGCCGGCATGGGCCTCGAGCGCTCCCGCCTCCACGAGCAGATGGAGAAGGAGGAGCGCCTGCGCCGCGCCCTCTCCCGCTTCCACGCCCCGGACGTGGTGGACGCCGTCATCGCCCAGGACGCCACCGAGGGCGGCCCCGTCTCGAAGCTCACCCCCGCCGAGGCCACGGTGCTCTTCTGCGACATCTGCGGCTTCACCAGCGTGGCCGAGGGCGTCGACGCCGAGACCCTCGGCGAGATGCTCAACGAGTTCTACCACGCGATGACCGAGGCGGTGTTCGAGCAGGGCGGCACCGTCGACAAGTACATCGGCGACTGCGTCATGGCCCTCTTCGGGGTCCCGGTGAGCAAGGGCAACGACGCCCTGCGGGCCGTCGAGGCCGCGGTGCAGATGCAGCTGCGCTTCGAGAAGATCGACGCCTGGGCCTCCCGCGGCGCGAGGCTGCGCATCGGCGTGAACACCGGCCCCCTCGTCGCCGGCACCGTCGGCTCGGCCCTGCGGCTGGAGTACACCGCCCTGGGCGACGCCGTGAACGTGGCCCAGCGCCTGGAGAGCGTGGCGCAGCCCGGCCAGATCCTCGCCGGCCCCATCACCGCCGCCGCCGTGCAGAACGCCTATCACCTGCACAGCAAGTCGATGATGAACGTGAAGGGCCGCAAGGCGCCGGTCGAGGTCTTCGAGATCCTCGGGCGCAAGGCGAGGCACCAGCGCGAGGGCTCGGGCGAGGGGCAGAGCGTGAAGACCGCCATCTCCCGCATCCCCGACGCCGACTGATCCTCGGGCCTGGCTTCAGGTGGCAGCGATCACCTTGCCCAGCTCCTGCTCGGTGACCCCCAGCGCCAGCAAGGTCCGGATGAGCAGGTCGATCGACACCGAGGGATCGCCTCCCTCCATCTTCGCGACTCGCGACTGACTGGACTCGACCAGCTCTGCCAGCTGGACCTGCGTCAGTCCCTTCCGTTTGCGCCCCTGACGAATGTGCTCGCTCAGGCGCAGCTTGATCTCGAAGTACGTCGACTCTGCGTCGGTGAGCTCGAGGAGCTCCCGCACGGTTCCGACCTTCCATCCCTTCTTCTCGAGGTGAATCTTCTTGCGTCGTTCCATCGGAGCACTCCCCTATATGTCCACATTGGCATAAACCGCCTCTACTTCTTCGGCGAGGTGCTCGAGCTGCCCCTCGAGCGCATGGAGGAGATCGTCCGGGCCAAGCAGCCCCGCCGCCTCCCCGTCGTGATGAGCCGGCAGGAGGTGAGCGCCGTCCTCGAGGCGATGGAGGGCCTGCCGCGCCTCATGGCCATGGTCCTCTACAGCGCCGGCCTGCGCTTGATGGAGTGCTGCCGCCTGCGGGTGAAGGACCTCGACTTCGACTCCAACCAGCTGATCGTGCGCTGCGGCAAGGGCCAGAAGGACCGGGTCACGCTGCTGGCCGCGGCCGTGGCCGAGCCCCTGCGGGCGCAGCTACGCTTCGTCCGGGAGCAGCACCTCGAGGACCTGCGCCGGGGCGCCGGCAACGTCGAGCTGCCCCTCGGCCTCGCGCGCAAGCTGCCGGCCGCGAAGCAGCAGCTCGCCTGGCAGTGGGCGTTTCCCGCGACCCGCACCTACCGGGACCGCGAGACCGGCGAGCGGCGGCGCCACCACCTGCACGAGACGGTGCTTCAGCGGGCGGTCAGCGAGGCCGCTCGGGTGGCTGGCCTGCACAAGCGGATCACCACCCACACCTTCCGCCACAGCTTCGCCACCCACCTGCTCGAGGACGGCTACGACATCCGCACCGTGCAGCAGCTCCTCGGCCACCGCAGCGTCAGCACCACCATGATCTACACCCACGTCCTCGACCGTGGTCCCTTCGCCGTCCGCAGCCCCCTCGATGCCCTCGGGGGCGACCGCCCCCCGGCCGCGCGGACCTTCGACCCCTTCGCCGCGACCCTCGCCCACCCGTCCGGTTCCCGGACCTCGGTCCAGCTATCGGCCGGCTCCCCCGCCCTTTCTCCGTCCATCCAGCCCGGCCCCGCTCCCCGGCGCTACCGCCTGCGGAGGGGGCGCAACGCGCCTTCGAAGTCCGGGCGCCTGGACCCGGAGGACTTTTGAGAACGTGTGTCCCAGACCGTCACTTCTGCCCAAGTGCCTCCGAACTCGCTTATCAGCATTCCCGATCCGCTATGATGTTCGGGCGTTCCTCGGAGGTAGACGGTCGATCCAGGGATCGCTGGGGTCCGTTCTCCCCTTTTCCCGCTCCTTACTCCGACCGTCGAAGGAAAGACCCCCGAGTTTCTTCGTGGATACGATTTCGTCTACTGGAAATCTCAACAGTAGCGGGCCAGCCTGCCGCTACCGCTGCGGCGACCCGGCGACTTGATGCAAGACCTCCAGGCCATCGAGAAGCACAAACGAACGCTCGCGCAGCAGACGGGCGAGGCGGCCTGCCGGACCAGGATGCTGATCGCGGAGCTCTACCTCCGGCGTGGCGACTCCCAGACCGCGGCCTGGTGGTACCTCGAGGCCGCGCGGGGCTGGTGGCGCGCGGCCCAGCCCTTCAAGGCCACCGTCGCCCTCGAGAAGGTGCTCAGGGCGGACCCCGGCCACGAGGAGGCGGCCCGCCTGCTCGAGGAGCTCCACGAGAAGCTCGGACTACCGAAGACGGGGTAGAATCACAGCGCTCGACCCGCCGCTGCCGCAGCGCCGGGAGAGAGGTCGCGATGACCACCGCAGCCCTCGTCTTCAGCCTCGTGATCGTCCTCCAGGGGGCCGTGGGCCTGCTCTCCCCTACCCTCCACCTGGAGCTCGCGCGCCTCCTCCTCCGGCCCGGAAGGCTCCAGCTCGCTGCCGGGTACCGGCTGGCGATGGGCGTGGTCTTCGTCCTCGCCGCGCCCGCCTCCCGCGCCCCCACCCTCCTGCTGATCCTCGGGATCGTCGTGCTCGTGTCGGGCGTGGTCGCGGCCCTCGTCGGGACCGCCCGCTACGGCCGGGTCATCAAGGCCTGGGCCGCCGGGCCGCCCGGGCTGGTCCGCCTCCAGGGCGCCGTCACCGCCGCCGTGGGCCTGCTGCTGGCCTACGCCTTCACCGGCTGACCACGCGCAGCGAGCCTCCCCCTAGTTCGGGAAGAGCAGCTCGCGCAGCCGCACCACCAGGCGCGAGCGGGCGAGCCTCGGGCCGAAGAGCACCTCGAGGGCGGTCGCTTGCGGGCCGGTGGTGAGCGCCAGCACGGCGTGGTTGAAGGCATCGCCGCGCAGGCCCATCTCCAGGTAGGCGAGGGCGAGGTCGGCGTGGGTCCCGCCCTCGTCCGCGAAGGCCTCGGCGGGCAAGTCGTGCAGGATCCAGCCCTGCTGCTCCAGGTCCCCCTCGGCCCACCGCTCCACCACGCCCCGCGGGTCGGTCTCGAAGCGCCACAGGCGAGCGAGGACCTCGAAGTCGAGGTGGCCGACGAGCTCGACGAGGCGCCCGCAGCAGCCCGCGCAGACCGCCGGGCGGTCCTCGGGCAGCCCGGACTCCTCGCTCACGGCATCGCCGCAGAGCGAGCAGGGATGAAGCTCCGGGAGCACCCCGACGATCCTATCCCCTCCGGCGCAGCCGCGGCAGCAGGAGCCCGAGGAGGAGCAGGCCCAGGAGGCTCCCCTCCCCGCTCCCCTCGCTCTCGCAGCTGCAGCCCCGGGAGGTGCCGATGTCGCCGCCGCCGTCCACCACGACGCTGCCGGCGTCGCTCGTCCCGCCGTCGGGCACGAAGCAGGTGCCCTCGGGATCGTCGAGGGTCGTGCGGTCGCAGTCGTCGTCGCGGCCGTTGCAGAGCTGCTCCCCGGCGCCCCGGTAGACGTCGGGCTCGGCGTCGTCGCAGTCGTCGCTGTTCTCCACCCGGCCGGCCGGCGGCTCGGCGCAGGAGACCAGCGGCAGGACCGAGGCGTCGCCCCGTCCGTCGCCGTCGGCGTCGGGCCAGCTGCGGTTCAGGGGGAGCTCCTCGTCGGTGTTGCCGTCGCAGTCGTTGTCGATGCCGTCGCAGAGCTCCGGCGCCCGCGGGTGGATGGTGGCGTCGTCGTCCCGGCAGTCCCCGAAGTTGGGGGCGGTGCCCGGGAGCTGCCGGCAGGAGCGTACGGGCTCTCCGTTCGGGTCGCCGTGCCCGTCGCCGTCGAGGTCGGGCCAGTAGCCGGCCGTGGGCAGGCTCTCGTCGGTGACGCCGTCGCAGTCGTCGTCCCGGCCGTTGCAGGCCTCGAGCGCCCCGGGCCGCACCTCCCGGTCGTCGTCCCGGCAGTCGTCCCCGTTGGCGACCAGGCCAGGGGGCGCGCTGCAGGCCGCGGTGGGGATCGCGCGGGCGTCGCCGTAGTTGTCGCCGTCGAGATCGGGCCAGTAGTCGTTGGTCGCCCCCTCGTCGGTGGCGCCGTCGCAGTCCTGATCGACGCCGTCGCAGAGTTCGGTGGCGCCGGGGTGGATCCAGGGATCGGCGGGCGCGCAGTCGCCGGCTTCGGCGGCGTAGCCCCCGGGCGCCTGGCAGGCGGCGAGGGTGGGCCCCGCGGCGTCACCCCAGCCATCGCCGTCGCCGTCGAGGAAGAAGTCGGTGGTCGGCAGACCCTCGTCGGTGGCGCCGTCGCAGTCCTCGTCGGCGAGGTTGCAGAGCTCGGCGGCGCCGGGGTGCATCGAGGGGTTGGCGTCGTTGCAGTCGAGGTCGTTCGCCGACATCCCGGCGGGCAAGGCGCAGGCCGTGATCGGCGCGGCGCCCGCTGCGCCGAAGCCGTCACCGTCGGTGTCGGGCCAGTAGTCGGCGGCGCTGCCCTCGGTGGTGGTGGGGTCGCAGTCGTCGTCCCGGCCGCCGTTGCAGAGCTCGAGGGCGCCGGGGTGCACCGAGGCCCGCCCGTCGTCGCAGTCGGAGGCGTCGGTGACCATGCCGGCTGGCGCCGCGCAGGCCGCGGTGGGCGCCACGCTCGCGTCTCCGTAGCCGTCGCGGTCGCCGTCGGGCCAGTAGTCGGTGGTCACCCCCTCGTCGGTGGCGCCATCGCAGTCGTCGTCCACGCCGTTGCAGCCCTCGCTCGCGCCCGGGTTCACGGTGGGGTCGCCGTCGTCGCAGTCCCCGGCGGTCACGGTGAAGCCGTCACCGTCCTGGTCGCCGGGGCTGCTGGCGCCCGTGACGTTCAACGAGTCGAGGTAGAGCCAGTTGCCGTAGCCGTTCTGGTTCACGAAGCGCAGCTGGACCGAGGGCTCGCCGAGGTAGGCCGAGAGGTCGATGGTCTCGGTGCGCCACTCGCCCGGGGCCGGAGTGTAGTAGGCCTGCAGGTCCGCGGCGGTGGCCAGCGCGGTGCTCTCCTTGAAGAAGACCTGGCTCCAGCTCCCCCCGCAGTCGGTGGAGACCTCGACCCCCAGGCCATCCCAGAGGGTGTCGTTGTAGCGGGCGTAGGCGAGGTCGAAGCTCAGGGTGACCGGCCCGCCCGTCCGGGCCAGGTCGAGGTAGGGGCCGTAGAGCCAGTCGACCTGGCCGCTGGAGTTGTAGTCGTAGTTGTTCACCGTCGCCGACGCGCTGCTGCCCGCGCTGCCCACCGCGCTGCTCTGCTCCCAGGTGAAGGAGCCGTCGGGGTTCTCCAGCTGCCAGCCCGGCGGCGGGAAGGTGCCCCCCTCGAAGTCCTCGCCAAAGGGGAGGGAGCGCCCCACCGCCGAGAGGGTGGTGAAGCTGGTCGTGGCGACGTCGTTGGCGGGGTTCTCGTCGGTGCCGCCGTTGGGGGCGACCAGGGTCACGGTCACCGTGTGGCTGCCCACCCCCACCACGTGGGAGGAGAAGGTCACGGTGGCGGCCGCGTGGGTGGCCAGGCTGCCGGTCCAGCTGCGCGTCTCCACCGGCACGCCGTCGACCTGCAGCACCAGCTGAGCCGAGACGAGGGCGGCGGTGCCCCGGTTGCGCAAGATCACCTCGGGGGTGATCGACGAGACGCAGGTGCTGGTGCCCCCCACCGGAGCGGTGAGGGTGAGCTGCGCGTCGAGGGGGACGGTGGGGGTGAAGGGGTCGAGGCCGTCGATCCCGGTGGGCGCGGTCCCGGCGGGATCGAGCCAGTCGCGCAGGCGCTCGCTGGCGCTGTTGCCGTCCCAGGAGACGTCGAAGCGGCCGTAGAGATCCTCGAGGTTGTTGCCGCAGGCGGCGCTGCCGCCGTGGAGCTGCCCGACGATGCGGTGGTCGGGGCCGAAGAGGGGCGAGCCCGAGGAGCCACCCTCGGTGGTGCCGTCGTCCCAGTCCTGCACCTCCCAGTGATCGTTCGGCCCGCCCCCGTAGGCGGCCGCCACGGCCGGGTCGTTGTCGAAGGAGATCTTCTTGATGTCCCCGCTGGGGTGGTGGATGCCCACCGAGGCGCTCGGCGGCGAGCTGCTGCGGTTCCAGCCGGCGTAGTAGGGCGTGAAGGAGGCCGGGGGCGCGGTGTCCAGCTCGATCAGGCAGAAGTCGGAGTCGACCCGCCGGGCTCGCAGGGTCGCGCCGGAGAGGGTGTCGTGGGGCGGCGAGCTGCCGGGGTTCGAGCAGGTGGGGCTCTGCCAGTTGAACCAGAAGACCCAGCTGCTGGGATCCGAGTAGCAGTGGTTGGCGGTGAGCAGGTAGGGCGTGCCGTCGCCCGAGGTGTTGTTGATCATCGCGCCGGTGCAGAAGCCGTCGCCGCCCGAGACCAGCATCACCACCGAGCGGATCTCGTTCTCCCAGCCCAGGGCCTCGGGGCAGGCCACGTTGTTGTTGCAGCTGCCCGACTCGCCCAGCACCTTGGCCAGGCCGAAGACGTCCCGGTAGCCGTGGGTCACCGAGGCGAGGTGGAGGCGGGAGCGAAAGGGGGCGTCCTTCGGCTCGCGCAGCTCGAGGACGATGGCCTCGGTGGGCAGGAGCGAGGTGGCGAAGACGCCGTCGGGGCGATGGTTCGCCTCGGTGAAGGCGCCGATCAGCGCCGAGCGATCCTCGGCGTGGATGAAGAGCTCGGCCCCCGGGGGCAGCCGGTAGTCGTCGAAGATCAGGTTGAGGGAGAGCGCCCCGGGGGAGCGGATCACCAGGCGCCAGAGGCGGTCGCCCCCGGGCAGGGTCTCCCAGAGGCCGGCCTGCGCCGGATCCAGATCGACGGGCAGCTTCGCGCCGAAGCGCCAGGGGCGGGCCGTCCCGTCCTGGAGGGCGTCCTCGGCCTGGTAGGCGGCCACGTCCACCCTGGGCAGCGTGCGGACGGGCAGCGCCTTGGCGCCCGCGAGGGGGAGCTTCAGATCCCAGCTGGGAGGGAGGCCGCCCTGGCTCAGCTGGGCGTGGGCGACGGGGCAGAGGCCGAGCGAGAGCACGAGCGCGAGCGCGCGCGCGGCGGGTCGACAGGCCCTCGAGAAGTGGATCATCGGCGTCCTCATGCCCCCGGAGTCGAAGGCCAGAGGATAGCCGATCGAGGGCCTATTCCGGCACCAGCTTCACGTAGTTGTCGTAGCGGTTCTGGATCTCGCTGACGTACTTCACCGGCTCCCGCCCGCGGACGTAGCCGTGGCGCGCCCAGCGGTGGAAGCGCGGTTTTTCCAGCAGGAGCATGGCCTTCTCGACGTGCCCGAACCAGCGATCGGGATCGAGGCGCCGACGGGCCGCCAGCCGGCGGGCGTCCTGCACGTGGCCGAGTCCGGCATTGTAAGCCGCCATGGCCATCCTCACGCGCTGCCGGAAGGGCAGCTTGGGGTCGATCCGGTCGATGAGCTGGCGCAGGTACTTGATGCCCGCGTGGATGCCCTGCTCGGGATCCTTCAGATTGGTGAAGCCCAGCTCCTTCCCGGTGGCGGGCATCACCTGGAAGAGCCCCTGGGCGCCCACCCAGGACACGGCCTCCGGATCGAAGCCGCTCTCCTGGAAGGCCAGCGCCGCCATCAGCCGCCAGTCGAGGCCGTACTTCGCCGAGTACTTCCGGATCAGGTCGTCGTAGGGAGAGATCCGGCCCTCCTCCTCGGCGGGCACCCGCCAGGCGTTGGCCTGCGCGATGCGGCGGCTGCTCTCGAAGTAGCGCTGCCGCGCCATGTTGTACTCGAGGTCGCGGTAGCTCGCGGCGACGAAGGCGTTCACCGCCCGCTCGAGCCTGGGCGAGCCCGGCCGCATGGCGAAGGCGATGGCCTTGGCCGGCTTCGGCTGCTCGCCCTCCTCCTCGGGCTCCGCGCCGGTGAGGTTGAGGCCGGCGCGCACGTCGTCTCGCCAGGTCAGCTCGGTCTGCAGGATGTGGCTGTCGGCCACCGTCAGCGGGATGGCCCCGCGGGCGACCTCGTCGATCAGCTCCTCGGTCTCCTTGGTCTCGTCGGCGGCCACCAGCCGCACGCCCACCCCGAGGGCCTTCAGGGTCCGGTGGTAAGAGGAGGAGGGCCGCACGTGCACGGTCCGCCCGGCCAGCGCCTCCTTGCTCGTGACGGGAGGCGCGGCCGCCGGCTCGACGAGGATCTCGTCCACGTGGAGGTAGGGCCGGGAGAAGGTGACCTGCTCGGCCCGATCCGGCGTGACCGTGAGGGAGGCCGCCACCAGATCGCCGCGCCCCTCGAGCAGCCAGGGGATGAGCAGATCGCGGGAGGGCGCCAGCACCATCTCCAGGCGCACCTTCAGGCGGTCGGCCAGGCGCTGCACGAGGAGGTAGTCGAAGCCCCGGGGCGAGCCATTGTAGAGGAAGTAGGTCACCGGGTTGTTGCGGGTGATCACCCGCAGCACGCCCCGCTGGCGGATGCCGTCGAGGTCGCCGGTGAAGAGCTCCTCGGTGTGGCCGGTCATCGCCTTCTCGGTGAGGAAGCCGCGCAGCGCGAGCAGCAGCTCCGGGGCGTCGGGGCGCAGGGCCCAGCCCAGGGAGCGGGCCTGGTTCACCATGAGGAGGGCAGTGAGCGCGGGGTACTCGTTCGAGAGCTCGGCCAGCTGCGGCCGGGGCAGCACGGTCAGCGGGACCTCGCCCGCCGCGACGGCCGCGGCGATGGCGGCCGCGTCGCGCTCCTCGTCGAGCACCAGCCGGAAGCGGGGCGGCTCGGAGCGGCGAGCCGCCAGCAGCTCGGCCACCGCGGAGCTGGCGGGCACCACGATCTCGCGCTCGCCCAGGTCGCGCAGGCTCGTGGGCAGATCGTCGGGATAGTCGGGGCCGGGAAGGCCCACCAGCCACTCCTCCACCGTGCCCAGGGGCGGGCCGAAGGCGAGGCGGGCCTTGCGCGCCTCGGTCAGCGGCACGGTGATGGCGAGGTCCCCCTCCCCCGCCTCCAGCGCCACCACCGCGGCGGCGGCCGAGGGCTGCTCGAGGATCACCAGCTCCAGGCCCCGGCGGCGAGCGAAGTCCGCGAGCACCTCCCGCTCGCGCAGGAGCATGCCGAAGCGATCGTGGAGGGAGGGCTCGAGGGCCGGGGGCGCCAGCACCTCGAGCCGCCCCCGGGCGGCGATCACCGGCAGGTCACCGCGGCGTGGGGGCGCCGGCTCCGGCTGCTCCTCCACGGGCGGGGGTGCCTCCTTCGCCGGGCAGGCCGGCAGGAGGACGAGCGCCGCGAGGGCGAGGGAGTGGAGCGGCCGGACCCTCATCCCTTGCCCGCCAGCATCCCGCAGGCGGCCTCGACGTTCTTCCCGCCCGAGTAGCGCCGGCTCACGGGGGCGCCCACCACCCGCAAGGCGTCGCGGAAGCGGTCGAGCTCCGCCTCGTCCGGCGGCAGGAAGCGGCCGCTCGCGTCGTTCACGTCGATCAGATCGAGGATCACCGGGGTGTCACCGACGAGCGCCTTCAGCGCCCGGGCGTCCTCCTCGCCGGTGTTGAAGCCGGCGACCATCACGTAGGCCAGGGTCAGGCGCCGTCGCCGGCCGGCCGCCACCCGCGCCGCCGCCGGGAAGACCTCCCGCAGGGGCTGGCTCTCCTCGATGGGCATCAGCTGCCTTCGCTTCTCGGGGATGGCCGAGCCCACCGAGAGGATCAGCCGGAAGGGGACCCGCTCCGCCTCCAGGCGGCGCAGCCCCGGCAGCAGGCCGGCGGTGGAGATCGTGATGTTGCCCCCGGAGATGTTGGGCCCGCCGCCCGTGGAGAGGATCCTCGCGGCGCGCAGGACGGCGTCGAGGTTGGCCAGGGGCTCCCCCATCCCCATGAAGACCACGCCCTTCACCGGCAGCTCGGCCCGGGCGCGCACCTCGAGGACCTGCTCGACCATCTCCTCGGCGAGCAGGTTGCGGGGCGTGCCGAGCCCCGCCGTGGCGCAGAAGGCGCAGTCCAGGGCGCAGGAGGTCTGGGAGGAGACGCAGACCACGTGGTGCTTCCCGTGGATGGGGATGCGCACGGCCTCCACCTTGCCGCCCCGCTCCAGCTCGAAGAGGAGCTTGGCGAAGCCGTCGGCCGGATCGATCCGCTCGGAGGCGAGCCGCAGGCTCGGCCCGGCCTGCCGCTCGGCCACGCTCCGGGCGACCTCCCTTCGCACCTGCGGCAGGAGGCCGTCGCCGGGCAGGCCCTCGGGCGCGAGCGCCTGGCACCAGAGCTTGCGGGCCTCGCGAGGGCGGGCGCCGAAGGTGGCGAGGCGCTCGATGGCCTCGTGCTGCTCGAGGCCGCGCAGGGAGAGGGGGTCGCTCACGGCCCACCATTCTGCCACGGCCTGCGGCCCGCGTTGTGGTCCCCGGCCGCCGGTGCTCCAATGCGCCCATGAGCCTGCCCCCGCTGGTCTTCCTCCCGCCCGCCGGCGGCAACGCCCGGGCCTACGAGCCCCTGATCTCCGCGCTCTCGCTGCCCCTCGGCGGCCGCCACCTCGAGATCCTCGAGTACCCCGGCCGGCGCCCCGGCACCCGCCCCCTCGACACCGTGGGGGACCTCGCCGCCTTCGTCGAGAAGAAGCTCGGCGCCCGCGGCCTCGAGGACGCCTTCCTCGTCGGCCACTCCCTGGGCGGCGCGGTGGCCCTGGAGGTCGCCCTGCGCGGGGCGGCCCGGCTCTCGGGGCTGATCCTCATCGGCACCGGCGGGCGTCTGCGGGTGCACCCGATGATCCTGGAGATGATGCGCACCGCCGCGGCCGAGGGGCAGCCGGTGCCGCCCCCCGCCCTGGCCTTCGGTCCCGGCGCCAGCGAGGACCTGATCGATCGGGTCGCGCAGGCCTGGTCGGAGACCCACCCCGCGGGCGCCCTCGGCGACTGGGAGGCGGTGAACACCTTCGATCGCCTGGCAGACCTCGCGCGGATCTCGCTGCCCACCCTGGTGCTCTGCGGCGAGGCGGATCAGATGACCCCGAGGAAGTATTCGGAGAAGCTGGCCGAGGCGATCGCGGGCGCGCAGCTGCTGGTCCATCCGGGCGCCGGCCACCTGATCCCCTGGGAGGAGCCCGACTGGCTCGCCCGCCACATCGCGGAGTTCGTCTCGTGAGTCCGGTGACCGCCCCCGACCCCTCCGTGGTCGCCGAGGCCGCCGAGCGGCTGCGCGGCGCCGCCCACCGCACGCCCGTCTTCCACTCGACCCTCCTCGACGAGGCCTGCGGCGCCCGGGTCTTCCTGAAGGCCGAGTGCCTCCAGCGGGTGGGCGCCTTCAAGTTCCGCGGCGCCTACAACACCCTGTCCCAGCTGAGCGAGGAGGAGCGCGCCCGGGGCGTGATCACCCACTCCAGCGGCAACCACGCCCAGGCCCTGGCCCTCGCCGCCCGCCTCTTCGAGACCGAAGCCGTGGTCGTCATGCCCCACGACGCGCCCGCCTCGAAGCGCGCGGCCACGGCGGGCTACGGCGCGCGCATCGTCCCCTGCGACGCGAAGGAGCGCGAGGCCGTCTGCCAGGCCGAGATCGACGCCCACGGCTACACCCTGGTCCACCCCTACGACGATCCGCGGATCATCGCCGGCGCCGGCACCGCCGCGCGCGAGCTCCTCGAGGACCACCCCGGCCTCTCCCTGATCCTCACCCCGGTCGGCGGCGGCGGCCTCGTCAGCGGCACCTCCCTGGCCGCCGCGGCCCACCGCGCCGGCGGCGGCGCCTGCCAGGTGATCGGCGTCGAGCCCGAGATCGCCGACGACGCCCGCCAGAGCCTCGCGCGCGGCGAGGTCGTCACCCTCCCCGAGGTGCCGCCGACGATCGCCGACGGCCTGCGCACGCGGCACATCGGCGAGCACAACCTCGCGGTGATCTCCGAGCACCTGCAGGCGATCGTCACCGTGAGCGAGGCGGCCATCGTCGAGGCCCTGAGGCTCGTCTGGTCGCGCACCAAGCTCCTCATCGAGCCCAGCTCGGCCGTGCCCGTCGCGGCGCTGCTCACCGGAGCGGTGAAGGCCGAGGGCGAGGTCGGCGTCATCCTGAGCGGCGGCAACGTCGACCCCACGACCCTCTCCCTCTAGGGGGGCGGGACGAGCCCCTGCTGCCGCCGGAAGACGGTGGTGTCCTCGAAGGTCGCGACCTCCTCGAAGCCGCGCCAGCGGCGCATCTGCTGCAGCGAGCGCTCCTCGTAGACCGCCACGTAGTTGTAGAGGCGGTTGCGCAGGTGCCCGGTGTGGAACTGCAGCTGAGGGATCGATCGGTTCAGGAGGGTGTAGCCGCCGTTGAGGTGGAGGCGATCGTCCAGGAGCAGGCCGGTCGCGTCGGCCTGCTGGCCGACGAAGTCCTGGGCCTGGAAGATGCCGGCCTTCCAGCGCATCCGCATCTTCGAGACGCCGACGAAGTTGGCGCCGCAGACCAGCAGGAGCAGCGCGGTCGCGAGGCCGGCGCTCCAGCGGCGCCGCGGCAGGCGATCGAGGAGCGCGAACCAGGCCACCAGGGCGCCCACCAGGAGGAAGGGCCAGATCGAGAGCAGGAAGCGCTCCTCCTTGTGGCGGATCACCGAGAAGGCCACGAAGGGCAGCAGCCAGCCGCCCAGCATCCGCCAGTGGGCGCGGGCGAAGGCCAGCGCCGGCAGGACGAGCAGCCAGCGGGCGTGCCCGAGGCGCTCGACGAAGGCCTCCTGCCAGTAGAAGTCCAGGGGGCTCACCCCGTGGTGGCTCGCGCCGTCCTCGATCAGGTTGTAGCGGACGTACTCGATGAAGGCGTGGAGGGGCACGCCCCAGGTGATCCAGTCGACGATCGCCAGCAAGGCGATCATCGTGAGGAAGCCCGCGGTCGCCGCGACGAACTGCCGCTTGCGGCTGAAGAGCAGGTAGTCGAGGGCGACCACCGGCACGAAGACCAGCAGGGTGTAGCGGGTGACGAAGGCGCCGCCGAGGAGGAGGCCCACCACGAAGGCCTTGCGGCGATCGCCCTCCCGGTCCTCGGCGGCGACCTGCTCCATCCAGAGGGCGTAGGCCCAGGTGGTGAGCAGGAGGCCGTGCAGCTCGCTCAGGGTGTGCGGCCCGAAGTAGCCGAAGAGGGGGAAGGCGGCCAGGAAGAGGCCGGTGAGCCAGGCCACCCGCTCGTCCCCGCGGGAGGCGGCGCGGCCGAGACGCAGCCCGGCCGGGATCAGCAGCAGACCGAAGAGGGTGTTGTGGAGGGTGAGCAGCCGGTGCAACTCCCAGCCCTGGTAGCCCAGCCACTCCCCGAGGGTCATGAGGCTGCCGTAGTAGGCGGGCAGCACCCAGTTGCGCACGCCGCGGGCGTACTCCCAGGGCAGCCAGGCGTCGCCGTGCCGCACCCAGTAGGCGGGCTCGAGGTACTGAAAGATCTCGTCCGGGTAGTGCATCCCGGCCTTGATCGAGAAGTAGTAGAGGCGCACCGCCAGGCCGAGGACCAGGAGGGCGGCGAGCCCGAGCCAGGCTCGCGGGCTCCGCGCCGCGCCGGTGGCCGCCTCGCTCACGCGCCCTCCCCTCCGGCCTCGAAGCGGCCGAGGACCCGCAGCTCGAAGAGCCGCACCACACCGCGGGGGCTCCCCTCCTCCTCGACCTGGAAGTCGATCCGGATCCGGGTGGCCCCCTCGCAGCCGAGGGCGTGGACCGGCCTCGACCCGGTGTTGCCCCTCACCTCGAAGCGGGAGAGGACCCCCTCGGGCCCGAGGCAGGTCAGATCGTAGTCGCGCAGGTCGTAGGCCCGATCCTCGCGGATGCTGGCGAGGTCGAGCGCGATCGACTCGACCCGGGCGGGCGCGGCGAGGGCGAGCTCGAGCCAGGGCGCGCGGTCCTTGCCGGCGCTGACCCACTTCTCGGTGAGCCCCGGGTTCGGGTGCTCGTCGATGAGGAAGAGGGGGTGGTGGCTGTTGAACCAGTGGTAGGAGCTGACGGTGACCCGCGCGCCCCGGGAGAGCGCCGCCAGGTTCACGGTCCCCGCCTCCTCGGGGGTCGCGGCGTGCTCCACCGCGTAGGCCGGGGTCGTGATCACCGGCGCGCTCGCCAGCCACCCCACCCCGCCGAGGGCGAGGGGCAGCAGGTAGGCGAGCCAGGCCAGGCGGCGCATCAGGCCTCCCCTTCGTGCTGTCCTGGTCCGCGTCACGGCTCCGTCCCTTCCCTCGCGCCTCTCCTGAAGATGGGGCGCGAACATACTAGAGTGAGGGCGGGTGCGCGATGCGAGTGCTCGTCGTCCAGACCAACACCTATCCCCTGCTGGGACCCACGCCGCTCGGGGCCGCGCTGGTGGCGATGCGCCTGGAGCAGGCGGGTCACGACGTCCGCTTCGTCGATCTCATGTACGAGGAGCGGCCCACCGAGACCGCCCTGCGCGCCGCCAGCGAGCACGCGCCCGAGCTCTGCTGCTTCTCGATCCGCAACCGGGACAACATGAGCCCGAGCCGCTACTTCGATCCCATCCCCTCCATCGGGGAGCTCGTCCGGGAGGTGAAGGCGGCCACCGGCGCGCCGGCCCTGATCGGCGGCGCGGCCTTCACCACCTTCCCGGCGCAGATCCTCGAGGCGGTGGCGGCCGACTACGGCCTCGCCGGAGACGACCTCGAGCCCATCGCTCACCTGGTCGAGTCCCTGGCCGCGGGCGAGGCGGACCTCGAGACGCCGGGGCTGGTCTGGCGCGACGACGCGGGAGCGATCCACCAGAACCCCTACCGCCTCGTGGGCTACGCCGGCGTGCGCTTCGACTGCCACCGCTTCCTCGACTTCGATCGCTACCGGAAGGGCTACTGGCAAGCCGCGGTGGTCACCCGCACCGGCTGCCCCGAGCAGTGCCTCTACTGCGACACCCACGTGACCTTCGGCGACCGCTTCCGCCTGCGCGATCCGGCCCTCGTGGCCGAGGAGCTGCTGGCCCTCAAGCGCACGGGCAAGGTGCGGAGCGTCTTCCTCGTCGACGACGGCTTCAACCGCCCGCTCGATCACGCGAAGGAGGTGTTGCGAGAGATCCTGCGCCAGGGCGCCCAGCTCACCCTCCAGTCGATCTTCGACCCCGGCGAGGCCGACCGGGAGTTCTTCGAGCTCTTCCGCCGGGCGGGCGGCCTGATGGTCACGGTCTTCGCGGAGAGCCTCTCGGATCCGGTCCTCGCCGCGCTGAAGAAGCCCTTCGGCTACGCAGAGATCGAGCGCGACTGCGCCGAGCTCCGCCGCGCCGGCATCGCCGCGATGATCATGCCCACCTTCGGCAGCCCGGGAGAGACCCGCGAGACCGTCGACGAGACCCTCGCGCGGCTGCCGCGGCTGAAGGCCAGCTACGTCGACTTCTCCATCGGCTGGCGCCTGCAGCCGAAGACCGGGCTCTTCGCTCGGGCGGTGGAGGAGGGCCTCGTCGAGGCCGACGACGACCTCTTCGCGCCCCACTTCTACGTCTCGCCCCGGGTCGAGGCGAGCTGGATCGAGGAGCGGATCCGCCGCTATCGACGTCGTCACCCCCTGCGTCACCTGCGCATGGCGCCGATGATCTGGCGGACGGTCACCGAGCGGCCCTGGAGACGGGGCCCCGAGCTTCCCGCCTAGGGGCTCGCAGCTCCCGGCTCCGCCCCTCGGGGCTACCTCCCCTTCTTCCCCTTCTTGCTCTTCTTCAGCAGCGCCTGGGTCTCCTGCATCCTCGCCTCGGCCTCGACGAGGAAGGGGTGATCCGCGGGCAGGGTCGCCCGCCGGATCTTCAGGCAGCGGGTGAGGAGAGCCTTCGCCTTCGCCGGGCGGTTCTCGTCGAGCTCGATCCCCGAGAGGTTGAAGAGCACGGTGGCGACGTAGGGGTGATCGCGCCCGAGGGTCTGCTCGCGCAGGCTCAGGGCGAGGCCGTACTCGCGGCGCGCGCATTTGCGATCCTTGCGGCGCTGGCAGAGGTTGCCCAGGCCGTTGCGGATGAAGGCCTCCTGCTCGGGGTCCTTCAGCTGGTGGTAGATCGCCAGACCCTCCCGGTAGAGCGGCTCGGCCTCGTCGTCCCGCTTCTGGTACTCCAGGTTCAGCGCGAGGTTGGTCAGGGCGCGCGCGACGGCGGCGCCCGGCGGCTGCTCCAGCTCCTTCCAGCGCCCGAGCAGCGAGCGGAAGTGGACCTCGGCGTCGGCGAACTTGCCGTCGTAGTCGTCGGCGATGGCCAGGGACTCCAGGGCCTCGAGGGTGGTCTGGGCGTTCGGCCCCGCGACCTTCTCCTCGTGCGCGAGGGAGGCCTTGAGGTGGGTGCGCGCCTCCTCGAGCTTGCGCTGCTCGAGGTAGACCGCGCCCAGGGCGTAGTTCACGTCCGAGATGGCCTGGGGGTCGCCCTCGGCCTCGGCCAGCACCAGGGCCTTCTTCAGCTTCTCGGCGGCCTGGTCGAACTGGCCCGCCCGGTGGTCCTGCTCCGCGGCGTCGTGGAGGGACTGCCAGGTCTCGGCCGCCGACAGGGCGCGGGGCGCAGCCGCCACCACGAGGAGGAGCGCGAGAGAGAGGCAACGGAGCGCGGCGGGAGCGTGCATGCGCTCCTTATCCCACAGGCTCCCGCCGGGGGTCAGCGCCGCGGCACCAGGTAATAGGTGCGGGTGGAGAGGCTCCGATCGGACCAGCGCAGCTTGTAGTCGATCTCCTGGCCCAGGTCGTAGGTGTGCACCCCCTCCCCGGCGACGCGGGCGATCATCTCGAGGTGGGTGAGGTTGCCGAGCCCCTCGCGGCGCGCCTCCTCGACGTAGGCGTGCTGCAGGCCCCGGTAGATGCCCGCGTGGATCCCGCCGAAGTGGTAGGCGAGGTCCTCCTCGCCGCGCCGCGCGAAGAGCACCCGGAACGCGCCCGCGGGGAGCAGCCGCGCGCCCATGTGCTCGTAGAAGGTCCGCATCGGCCCCTCGCCGATCCCCAGGCGCATCATGCCCTTCCAGGAGCGGGCCTCGACGGCCTGGATGCGCTCGTAGACCTCGGGCCAGCTCGCGCCCTCCGCGGCGCCCACGAACTCGACGCCCGCGGCCTCGGCCTTGCGGCGGGCGCGCTCGAGGCTGCGGCGCAGCCCGGCGCCGCGGCGCGAGAGGAAGGCCTCCCGGCCGCCGCGCAGGTCGGCGCGGGCGCGGCCGGTGGCCTGCCCGGGGAGGAGCTGCGCCTGCCCGGCGAGGGCCTCGACCAGGGCGCGGAAGAAGGCCTCGTCGTCGGGGAGCCCCGGCAGGAAGGCCAGCCCGACGACCCCTCGCTCGCAGAGGGCTCGCCCGGCCTCCGCGGCGGCCTCCGCCATCCCCTCCCCGGCGATGCCCGAGCCGAAGCCCCACATCGGCTCGAGGGGGTGGACGATCTTGCGGTAGCTCGGGTGCTCGCGCTCGAGGAGGAGGGCGAGCCCGTGCTCCCCCTCGCCGAAGAGCAGCCGCCCCTCGGGCGCGAAGGCCAGGTGCGCCGGCACCGCCCAGCGGGTGGAGGAGCAGAAGTCGTCGATCCCCGGGCTGCGCTGGACCAGCGCGTCCCAGCGACGGGCGAGCTCGCTGCCCGGCGCGAGCGCGCTGCTGTCGGGGAGGGACCGGAGCTTCACTCGCCCATGGTGCCCCAATCCGCCTCTGGAAGTAGAGTCCGCCGACGATGCGCAGCGCCGCCGACCACGAGAGCTTCGTCCGGGAGAACGCCGCCCCGACCCCCGCGCCCCTGGTGCCGGAGCTCTCTCTCTACCTCGCCACCGAGCTGACGCCCCTCTGGGAGGCCACCGAGGCCTGGCTCGAGCGCGAGCAGCTCCCCCCTCCCTACTGGGCCTTCTGCTGGCCAGGCTCCGCGGCCCTCGCCCGGCTGGTGCTCGACCAGCCCTCGCTGGTGGAGGGCCGGCGGGTCCTCGACTTCGCCGCGGGCTGCGGGGTCGCCGCCCTGGCCGCCGCCTCCTCGGGGGCGCGCCGGGTGCTCGCCGCCGAGATCGATCCCTTCGCCTCGGCCGCCACCCGGGTGAACGCCGCGCTCAACGGCCTGCAGGTCGAGACCACCGACGAGGACCTGGTGGGCCGGCCCCTGCCGGAGTTCGACCTCATCCTGGCCGGCGACGTCTGCTACGAGAAGCCGATGGCCGCGGCGGTCACCGGCTGGCTGGAGCAGCTCGCCCGCCGGGGCGCCGAGGTGCTGCTCGCCGACCCCGGCCGGGCCTACCCGCCCCGCCGGGGCCTGATCGAGCGGGCCAGCTACACCGTACCGACCCTGCTCGAGCTCGAGGATCACGAGTCCAAGGAGACCCGGGTCTTCCAGCTGCTGCCCTGATCTACATCCCGTCCCAGAGGCGGATGTCGAGGAGGGCGACCAGCTCGAGGTCGGGCTTGCCCGGATCGACGTTGCGCATCTCGGAGCCGGCGCCGAAGGAGGTCCAGCGGCTGCGGGCCCGCAGGTCGAAGTTCACTCCGCGGCCCAGCTTCAAGGCCAGACCGGCGCCGGCGAAGGGGCCGCCGAGGGTGGCGGTGGTGCCGTCCTCCCACCAGTCGGGGTGGTTGCGGTGGCGCAGGGAGGCGCCGAGGCCCGCCTCGGCGTAGGGGGTGACGGGACCGAGAGGGAGGCGCAGCTCGAGGCCGAGGTGCGCGGGGAGGTCGTAGCCCGAGCGCTGCCCCATCTCGAGGGCGAGGGAGTCGGCGCCGTAGTAGGCCACGCCGGCCTCGACGGCGAGGAGGGCCCCGAGCTCCTTCTTCCAGGTGCCCGCCACGCCCCACTCGGCCCACTGGATCCCCCGGGCCTCTTCACCGGCCAGGATGCCGAAGCCCAGGCCGAGGTAGGTGCCCCGGTGCCGGCGGCGCGCCATCGGGCGGGGCCGGTGGGGGGTCGAGACCACCGCGGTCTCGCTGTAGCTGGCGCCGAGGTCCTCCGAGACCGCGCCCTGGTACGAGGCCGAGACGCTCCCGCTGGAGGCGTACGCGGCGCTCGCGCCGAGGTCGTAGTGGGTCGAGCCGGAGGACTCCTCGCGGTAGCCGTAGTCGGCGGCCACCGAGGTGTCGGTCACGAAGATCGATCCGGGCTCGTAGATCGGCTGGGCCGGGGTCGTGTCCACGAAGACCAGGGGCGGCTCGGAGGGCGGCACGTGGGTGTCCACGTCGACCCAGACGTCCACGTCGGTCTCGGTGGTCACGACGACCGGATCCCGGGGGTAGTCGGGGTAGGCCGGATAGGCCGGGGTCGCCGGGTAGGCGGGCTCGGCCGGGTAGGAGGGATAGGAGGGGTAGCTCGGATAGTCCGGGTAGGCCGGGGTCGCCGGGTGCGCGGGCCAGGCCGGGGTGGCGGGCGTCGCCGGGGTGGCGGGCGTCGCCGGGGTGGCGGGCGTCGCCGGGGTGGCGGGTGTCGCCGGGGTGGCGGGCGTCGCCGGGGTGGCGGGCGTCGCCGGGCGGCCGGGGGTCACCGGGCGGCCGGGGCCCCAGGGATCGACGGGGTTCCCGTGGTTGCCGTTGTTGCCATGGTTCCCGTTGTTGCCGTTGTTGCCGTTGTTGCCGCGGTCCGGGCAGTTGGCCCGGCGCCCGTGGAGGAAGCCGAGGCCGCCGCCCACGCCCGCATGCCGACCGCAGTCGTCGAGGGCGGTCTGATCGTGCCCGACGGCCCGGCCGCGGGGCTGGTTCTCCTGCCGCTCGCGGGCGGCGCGGGCTTCGCGCTCCACGCGCTCCCGGGCCTCTCGATCGGCTTGCGCCCGCTGCGCCCGATCGAGGGCATCCCGGGCGGCCTGCGCCCGGCGGTCGTTCTCGGCGCGCTCGCGAGCCTCTCGCTCGGCGCGGGCCTGCTCGGCGCGCGCGTTGCGCTCCCGGGCCTCCCGCTCGGCGCGGGCCTGCTCGGCGCGCGCGCTACGGTCCCGGGCGTCCCGCTCGGCCTGCTCCCGGCGTGACCGCTCGGCGGCCTCGCGCATCGACCGATCCCGCGCCTCTCGCTCGGCGCGCTCCCGGGTGGCTCGCTCGGCGGCCTCGCGCATCGCCCGGTCCCGGGCCTCCTGCTCCTGGCGAGCCCGCGCGGCTCGATCGGCGGCCTCCCGGACCTGCCGGGCCCGCTCGCGCTCGGCCTGCTCCCGGGCGGCGCGCTCCGCACGATCGCGGGCCTCTCGCTCGGCGCGCTCGCGCGCGGCCCGCTCGGCGGCCTGCTGCGCGGCGCGGTTGCGGGCCTCCTGCTCGGCGCGGGCGCGGGCCTGGGCCTCGGCCTGCTGGCGGGCGGCGCGCTCGGCGGACTGCCTCGCCGCCTGCTCCTGGCGCTGGCGCTCCGCTCGGCTGCGAGCCTCCTGCTCGGCGCGAGCGCGAGCCTCCCGCTCGGCGCGATCGCGGGCGGCCTGGGCGGAGGCCTCGCGGGCCGCGCGGGCCCGGGCCTCCTGCTCGGCGCGGGCGCGGGCCTGAGCCTCGGCCTGGGCGCGGGCCTGGGCGACCGCCTGCTCGCGCCGGACCGCCTCGGCCTTCGCCCGCTCCTTCTTCTCCTTCGCCTCTCGCTCTTCCCGGGTCTCGTCGCGGTCCGCCGCCCGGGCGGGCCTGACACCGCGGCCCTGGGCGAGGGCGGGGGAAGCGAGGGAGAGGGCGAGGGAGGCGAGCAGCAGGGGGAAGAGCTTCGTACGCATGGGGTTTCCTTCTTTCGGCCCGGTCTGACGCACGCCGCCATGGATGCTTCAAATCCGGCGCGGCTCTCCCCTGCGAAAAACCGTTGGACAGGGCTCCCGGCCAATCCCAACTTCTTCTGTGCCGCCGAGGGGGCGGTGCAAGTCATTGAAATCAGGGGAGGGACCCATGTCACCACGCAGCACGATCCAGCTTCTCGCTTCCGTCCTCATCACCACCACGGCCTGCGGCGGACCCGAGGAAGTCGTCCCGCTCACCGACCCCCTCCACGAGTGCCAGAGCTACGCGCCCAGCACCGTCTCCCGCGCCGTCCCCGGGCGCTACCTCGACAGCAACGACGAGCAGCAGGTGATCCTCACCGCACCGGAAGACCTCGGCGGAGGCTTCATCGAGCTGGTGCTCACCACCGAGAGCCCCCCCCTGAGCCCGGGCTTCATCGTCCGGGCCGAGGGGGACACCGCCGGCGCGATCATCGCCGCCAACGCGGTGGGCACCGCCGACCCGACCACCATGCGGGGCGGCTTCTCGGCGGCGCCCGGTCAGCGCTACGTCGTGGTCATCACCCAGGGCCTCGGCGCGCCGGCCGGCGAGTACCCGGTGAAGTTCAACCTCGACTACACCTTCACCGGCACCATGGACTGCTACGAGGGCAACGACAGCCCGGAGACCGCCAAGGTCGTCCCCGTGGCCACCACCATCCAGGCCCACGCCATGGCGGGCTACACGGCCAACCGCCTCACTGCGACCCCCTACGACGACTGGTACCGCTTCACCCTCAACCGGGGCGCCAAGCTCGAGGCCGCGCTGGTCGCGGCGCCGGGCGGTCACCGGATGCGGATCCGCTTCTGGGGCGAGGACGGCGTCACCCAGCTCGCCGCCGAGGGCGGCACCCGCGGAGGCGAGATCTTCACCGTGGGCAACACCTTCGGGCTCGGCACCTTCCTCATGAGCGTGGAGGTGGCCGATCCCGAGCCGGCCGACTGGGAGGGCGACGGCGACGCGCCCACCTTCTGGTCGATGCCCTACACGGTCGAGCTGCGCGAGGTGCTCTAGCCCCTGCGGCGGATGCGGGCCTCGCCGACCCACTCGTCCCACTCGGTGCCGTAGCCGTCGTAGCGGATGAGGTAGCGCTCCCCGGTCCGGTCGAGGATCGAGGCCGGCCACCACTGGCCCCGCCACTCGACCTGCACCGGCTCGCCGACCGCCGCCGGCTCCTTCCCGGCCTTCACCCGCCGCAGACGCTCCGGCGGGATCCACTCGTCCCAGCTGCTGTCGTACCCGACGTAGTGGATGCGCAGCTGCTTGCCCTTCTCCTCGAGGATGAGGGCGGGCCACCAGCTCCCGCCCCACTCCACCTCCACCAGCGCCGGTCCGGGAGCGGCCTCTCCGGGCGGCGGCCGCAGGCCGGCGATGCGGTCGCTCAGGATCCACTCGTCCCAGGACGCGTCCCAGCCCGGGTAGGTGATCCGGTGGAAGTCGCCCTCCACCGCCCTCACCTCGGCGTCCCAGAGCTCGCCGCCCCAGAAGACCCGGAGCTTCGCGCCGACGGGGTGGCGCTCGTAGGCGATGGCCTCGAGCTCCGCGTTCTTCACCCGCCGGTCCTCGAAGGCGCTGTAGTCGAAGAAGCGCACCAGGCTCTCGACGGCGCCGGGCTCGCGCACCCGCACGACCCGGTGGCCCGCGCCCACCGGCGCCCGCAGGTAGGCGCCCGCCGGGAAGGGGCCGACGGCCGCGCCCGGGCCCTCCCCGGCGTGGGCCAGCGGCGCGCGGCCCGGGAGGCCGTACGAGGCGAAGCCGTGGCGCTGCCCCTCGCGGTGCTTCATCTCGGCGGCGACGGACGCGCCCAGCTCGTCCAGCTGCAGGAGGCCATCCCGGTCGGCGTCGCCGAGGGCGTCTCCCCGCAGGCCGTCGATCACCGCCTGGGTGAAGGTCCAGTTGCTGGTGGAGAGGTTGCTGGCCTCGGCCGAGGTGAGCGCCGCGGCCTGCACCTGCTTCTCCCGCGCCAGCGCCGCCGCCACCGGGGCGAGGGCCCCGGAGTGGCAGCAGTCGGCCATGAGCACGACCCGCTCTCCCGCGAAAGCCTCCCGCAGGCTCGACTCGATCGCGTCCACGCCGATGGCGGTGCCCGCGAGGTCGGCGCTCTTCGAGTCGTGCGCCAGGAAGTGCGTCGCGCCGGCCTCGTCCCGCGCGCCGTGACCGGCGTAGTAGAAGAAGAAGGTCGAGCCCGCCGGGGCCGCGCGGGCCACCCGCCCGATCGCCGCCAGCACCGACTCCCTCGTCACCGCCTCGTCGAGGAGCAGCTCGAGGTTCGAGGCCGGCACGCCGCGGGCGAGGAGCAGCTCGTGGAGCTCCCGGTCCTTGCGCTCCTTCGCCGGCCAGCCCGCCACGCCCGGCTCGGAGAAGACCAGCACGCCGGCGATCACCCCGTAGGTCCGGGGCCCCGCGAGGAGCGCGCCCTCCGGGACCTGCAGCGCGGCGCCGGCGGGCTCCTCGCCCGCCCCGGCGTCGCCCGCCCCGGCGTCGACCGGCGGCGGCGGCGTCTTCGCTCCCCCGCAGCGCTCGCAGGAGAGCGGACCGAGGAGCAGGAACGACGCGAGGACGAGCGGGGAGAGGCGGCGCATCGCCGGTCAGTCTACTTCTGTCGCGCCCTCCTGACTGCCACCGGTGAATCGTCCCTCGCCCGGAAGGCTCTCACGGAGGGAGGCAAGACGTGCCCGAAGTCGAGATCACCTGCACCGATGGCCGCTCCATCCGGCCGATCCGCCTGGAGGACCCCCGCGACGGCGCTCCCCTGGAGCTCGTGAGCTGGTCTCCCACCCGGGAGAGCTCCTGCACCTGGGAGGGCGAGGTCGAGAGCAGCGACGGCCGGCGCTTCCACCTCAGCTACGGGCGGGCGATGGGCTGGGAGGTGCGCGAGCTCTGAGCTTCAGGGCGCGGGCTGCGCGGCCGCCCCCAGGAAGATGCCCACGATCCCGGCGACGATGAGCAGGGGGAGCGGCGCGAGGTAGGCGACGAAGAGGAGCGCGGTGGCCAGCGCCTCGGGCGGACGGCGACGCGCCGCCTGCCGGATCTGCTCGACCACCCGGGCCCGGGTGGCCGGCGCCTCCACCGAGAGCTCCCGCTCCACGGCCTCGTCCATGGTGACGAGCATGGCGTCGTCGGGATCGGCCACGCGCGCGCCGTGCTCCTCACCCAGGCGGTGCGCCACCTCCCGCACCTTGCGCTGGAAGTTGGCGGCGACGAAGGCGAAGACGGCGAAGATGCCGATGCCCCACCAGCCCAGGAGCAGGGCGATGGCGACCAGCCCGACGGCGCCGAGGTAGGCGAAGGCCGTCTCCAGGTGGCGGTGGCGCTGAAAGAGCACGGCCGCCGCGAAGTGCCCGCCGTCCAGGGGCAGGAAGGGCAGCAGGTTGAAGCCGTTGAGGATGATCAGGTAGCCGGAGAGCTCGGCGAGGAGGCCCTCCTGCCGCAGCAGGGCCACCGGAAGCAGGGCGATGCCGACGAGGAGCCCGGGCAGCGGGCCGGCGAGGCTGACGAGCGCCTCCTGCCAGGCGGGCGCGTCGTCCTTGCGGCCGGTCATCAGGGCGCCGAGGAAGGGGATGAAGAACATCGAGACGTTGCGGTAGCCGAAGGCGACCATCGCCAGGGCGTGGCCCAGCTCGTGGAAGAGGAGCACGCCCAGGAAGAGGAGCACCGCCCCCAGATCCAGATCGCTCCCCATCACCGCCACGAAGACGATCCCCGTGATCAGGAAGAGGGCGAGGTTCTTGGTGGGCGAGTTCTGCTTCTCCCGCTCGGCGGCGATCTCCTGCCGGATGGCCGCGGCCCGCGCAGCGACGCTCTCCTCCGGCGCCCCGGTGTCGGGCTCGAGCGGGCTCTCGCTCACCGAGCGTCGGGGTTGATGTGGTAGGTGCCCATCACGCTGGCCTCGGCCAGGACGTGGCCCTCCATCGCGGCGCGCACGTCGGCGCCCCCGAAGGCGCCGTCCACCATCAGCTTCTCGACGTCCAGGGCGAAGAGGGTGAAGTGGTAGTGGTGGACGATGCTGTCGTTCCACGGCGGGCAGGGGCCGTCGTAGCCGAAGTAGTCGCCCTTCATGTCGGCGTCGCCGGCGAACCAGCCGGTGTAGTCGTTGATGCCGTGGCGGCCCATCGGGCTGTCGTCCGCGCCCTTGCCCCGGGCGGTGACGCCGTCGGAGAACGCGCCGGCCTCGAAGTACCCCTCCTCGGGGGGCAGGTCGACGAGGACCCAGTGGAAGAAGTCGACCCGCGGCAGGTCGGCCGGGACGGTCTTGCCCTCCTGGTTCACGTCGTCACCCCTGCTGGGCACGTCGGAGTCGTGACAGAGCAGCGCCAGCGAGCGCGTCCCCTCGGGCAGGTCGGACCACGCCAGGTGGGGGTTGCGGTTCTCGCACAGGGTCACGTGGCTCTCGGGATCGTGCTTGCCGAAAGCGAAGGGCGTGGGGATCGCTGTCCCCTCCTCGAACGAGTCACTCCAGAGCTTCATGGTCGCCTCCTTTGCGTGGGTCCGACCCTAATCACCCCGGGGAAAACAGCCCAGATCGGCGGGAGCGAATCGCCTCCCGGCCCGATCCCAAGGTGAGCTATGCTGCTTCTTTCTCCCCGCTCCACGAAGTTTTCAGGACGAAGAGACGATATGCGGAAGAACCTCGACCGGTACCTCGAGCGCTGCCGCCACCTCCTCGGGGTGGCCTGCGCGATCACCCTTCTCGCCCTGGCCTCGGGCTGCGTCCCGGCCCAGGTCAGCCTCGAGGGGAAGGCCTGTGACGAGAACGGCGCCTGCGCGGCCGGCTACACCTGCGACCACGCCCGCGACACCTGCGTCCCCGAGGGGAGCCTCACGGACGGCGGCAGCGACGGCGGCACGGAAGACGGCGGCAGCGACGGCGGCAGCGACGGCGGCACGGACGGGGGTACGGACGGCGGCACGGACGGGGGCACCGACGGCGGCCCCTGCAGCGGCCCCGAGATCTGCAACCTCCTCGACGACAACTGCGACGGCCAGACCGACGAGGGCCTCACCGACTGGGACACCGACGGCTTCTGCGACGCGATGGACTGCGACGACCAGAACCCCGACGCGAACGCCGATCAGCTCGAGGTCTGCGACGGGGCGGACAACGACTGCGACGGCGACACCGACGAGTCCGATCCGGCGCTGGGCTCGCCCTGCACCATCCCCGCCGGCAACGGCACCTTCGGTGAGTGCGTCCACGGCGCCACCGGCTGCGTGGGCGGCTTCCTCGCCTGCGAGCCCCGGGCGCCGGCCTCGGGCGACCTCTGCGGGCACGACGACGACTGCGACGGCACCACCGACTTCCCCCCGCCGCCGGGGGATCTGATCGCGGCCACCGTGAGCGTGGACATGGCGGGGCTGGTCGAGGACACCACCCGGGTCCCGGCGCGCTATCCCCTCACCGGCCTCTCCGGCGCGGTGCAGCTCCGGGCCGACGTCAGCCCCGACACGCGCTACATCACCCTGGACGACGCCGGCGCGGCGGTGACCTGGCACCTGATCACCTCCGGGCAGGCGCCGCGGGTCGGGCCGGTTCTCGAGGTCGGCGTGGTCGGCAGCGGCGCCGTGATCGAGCTCGCCGAGGGCCTGCACCTGGTCCGCATGGTCTACAGCGATCCCTGCGGGAGCGGCGACCAGCAGCAGGAGTTCGTGCTCTCGGTCGGCTCTCCCACCGCCCGGGTCAAGCCGGGCGGCGAGAGCAACTTCCGCGCGGTCTGCGCCGATCCGGGCGGCGCCCGGATCTGGGTGGCCTCCGATGGCAGCGCCCATGTGCTGACCCCTGCCCTGGCGCCGAGCACCTCGGCCTCGGCGACCAACCTGCAGGGCTGCGCGGTCGGCCCCTCCGGGGCGGGCTACTTCGGCCGGAAGAACAACGGTGATCGGGTCTACCGCTACGCGAACCCCGCCGACCTCTCGGCCCGGGACGACCTCGACGTCGCCAACAACGACGGCATCACTCCGCTGGGGATGGCCGCCGTCGATGGGCGCCGCCCCTGGATCGTCAGCGAGGACAAGCTGAAGTTCTTCGACGGGCAGAGCCCGGGCACCTTCGTCGAGGACAGCGCCGTGACCCGGCCGCCGGACGGCGGCATCGTCACCTGCGTCATCCGCGAGTCGAACACCGCCCTCTGGGTCTGCACCGCCAACGGTGTGAACCGCCTCGAGCTCACCAACTTCAACCCCGCCGATCCCGGGGGCTCCTCCAGCTGGACCTTCAGCCAGAGCCTGACCCTCTTCGCCGAGGCCGGCGCCGGGGGAGGCACGCGGGCGGACGGCCTGACCTGGGACAACGGCACCCTCTGGGGCATCACCCGCGACACCAACGACCGGGTGGTGCGCTTCGACGCCACGGCCTATCGGGCCTGCATGGCCGGAGGCTGCGCCCTCGCCGACCACGTCGTGGCCATCGACATCTCGGGCAACCCGGCCTCACCCCAGAACAAGGCCGACGCCATCCGCGTCTGGTCCGACGGTGATCTGATGATCGCCAGCGGCAACGGCCTGCTGCGCTACCAGTACTGCGGTCCCACCGACGGCTGCCCGAGCATGGCGCTCCAGCTCCACGGAGGCGACGCCACCGACCTCGATCTGCTCGACGGCGGCGGCCTGCCCTGGAGCCTCGTCGCCACCCTCACCGGCGGGAGCGGTGAGGTCTACCTCTACCGGGGCGAGTGAGCGAGCCGGTCCCAGGCCCCGGGAGGCTGCAGCTGCACCACCTGATCGCGGGGCTGGGGCTCTTCGGCGTCGTGGGCGCGGCCCTGCTCAGCCGCCTGAGCCTGGAGATCGTCGCCTGGACCGATTCCGATCCGATCGTCGGTCTCCCCCGCGACGACGACGATGACGAGAGCCCCCCCGGCGCCTCGGCCGGCCAGAAGGACGCCGCATGAAGACCGCACTTCGCCCCCTCGCCCTCGCCCTCTGTCTCGGCCTCGCCGCCCCGGCCCTCGCCGACTTCACCCCCGATCAGCTCGTCTCGATCGGCGAGAGCTACCTGAAGAACGGGCAGGACCAGAAGGCGATCGATCCCCTGGAGCAGGCCCTCGCCCTCGACCCGGAGCACGCCCGGGCCCACCGGCTGCTGGGCGCCGCCCTCACCCGGCTGGGCGAGAGCGAGCGCGCCATCGCCGAGCTCACCCGGGCCGCGGCGCTCGAGCCGAAGCACTACCAGGGCCAGATGCTCCTGGGCATGGCCCACGACCTCGCCGGCGACTCGACGGCCGCGGCCCGCACCTACCAGCAGGCGGCGAAGCTCGAGCCGGACCGCCCCGAGGCCTGGCACGAGTGGGGGATGAGCCTGGTCCTCGCGGGCAAGGCCCCAGCCGCGCTCGAGCCCCTGCGCAAGGCGCGGGCGGCGAGCAAGGACCGCGACCCGCAGATCCTGGCCGATCTGGGCTACGCCCTGAACGCCGCGAAGAAGAGCGGTGAGGCGGTGAAGCTGCTGGAGTCGGTGCTGGGCGCCCACCCGAAGAGCGCCGAGCTCCGCTTCGTCCTGGGCGACGCCCGGGCCGCCAGCGGGGATCACGCCGGGGCGGTGAGCGCCTACGAGGAGGCCCTGAAGCGCGACCGCGAGCACTGGCTCGCCGCCTACCACCTCGGCCTGGCCCACTCGAAGCTCGGCGATCACGCCCGGGCCGCCGAGGCGCTGGAGCGGGCCACCCGGATCCGCCCCGAGGGTCCCCGGCCCTGGCTGGCCCTGGCCCTGGCCCGGGAGAAGGCCGGCGATCTCCCGGGCGCGGTGGAGGCGGCCCGGAAGCTGGAGAGCCTCGCACCGGGCGCAGAGGAGCCCCGCAAGCTGATCCAGCGCCTCGAGGCCGCCCGGGCGAAGACCCCCGAGGGCTCTGGCACCAAGTAACGCAGGGAATAGCCTCTTTCCCGAGGATGGTTCCCCCCTCGAGCCACCTTCGGCCGGGAGCCTCGGATTGAGCCGCCTGGCCGCCATCGCCTACCATGAGTGAGATGACCTCCCGCAAGGACGCCGTATGACCTTCCAGCGACAGAACCTCCCCCGCGCCCAGCGGCTGCGCCGCCGCGCCCTCCAGGTGAGCGCGGCCCTCCTCCTCGGCAGCCTCGCGGCCCTCGCGCCCGACGGCCCCTTCGACGGCCGGCGTGACGCCTCGGCGCTCGGCAGCCGGGCCGAGGCGACGATGGGGAGCGACTTCCGCCTCTCCGATCTGCGCCTCTTCAACGCCGTGGTCCTCCTGGTGCACGACCGCTACGTGGACGACGACCGGATCCACGCCCGGAACATGCTGCTCTCGGCCCTCGACTACGTCGAGAAGCGGGTGGCCGAGGTACTGATCGACGAGAAGCGCGCCGCCTCCCATCAGGAGGTCACCGTCACCGTCGGCACGGCCACCCGCACCTTCGACATCTCGGGGGTCGGCGACCTCTGGCAGATGTCGGTGGGGATGAAGGAGATCTTCGCCTTCATCGAGGCGAACCTCGTGAGCCACGAGGAGCTGCCCGAGATCGAGTACGCCGCCATCAACGGGATGCTGGCCACCCTCGACCCGCACTCCAACCTCCTCGATCCCGAGCAGTACACCGACATGAAGATGCACACGACCGGCGAGTTCGGCGGGCTGGGCTTCGTCGTGTCGCTGCGGGACGGCCGCCTGACGATCATGAAGGTGCTGCCGCGCACCCCGGCCCACCGGGGCGGCATCCGCCCCCGGGACGTGATCACCCAGATCGAGGCCGAGTCGACGGTGAACATGGACCTGACCGAGGCGGTGAAGCGCCTGCGGGGGGTGCCGGGCACCAACGTCTCCTTCTGGGTCGACCGCAAGGGCTTCGAGAAGCCGAGGAAGTTCACCCTCGCCCGGGCCCGGATCTCCATCGACTCGATCGATCCGGCCAAGCTGCTGACCGGCAACGTCGGCTACATCCGGATCACCAACTTCCAGGGGAACACCACCTCCGACCTGCGCCGGTCCATGCTCGATCTGGCCGAGAAGGCCGGCGGCCGCCTCAAGGGGCTGGTGCTGGACCTGCGCGGCAACCCGGGCGGCCTCCTCGATCAGGCCATCCAGGTCACCGACCTCTTCGTCGACGACGGCACGATCGTCTCGACGGTGGGCATGAGCAACAAGCTGCGCGAGCGGAAGTTCGCCACCCGGCCCGGCACCCTGAAGGACCTGCCGATGGTCGTGCTGGTGAGCCACTCCTCGGCCTCGGCCTCGGAGATCGTCAGCGGCGCCCTGAAGAACCTCGACCGCGCGATGGTGGTCGGCTCCCAGACCTTCGGCAAGGGCTCGGTGCAGGTCCTCTACCCGCAGAACGACGACTCGGCCCTCAAGCTGACCGTCGCCGAGTACCTCACCCCGGGCGACATCTCGATCCAGGACGTGGGCGTCACGCCGGACATCGACCTGATCCCGGCGCTCGTCTCCCGCTCGCGGATCTGGGCCTTCGCTCCGCGCGAGTCCATGCGCGAGTCGGACCTCGAGGCGAGCATGTCCGAGGAGGTCGCCGGTGCGGCCCCGGGCGCGAACCCGGTGGGCTTCCGCACCGCCGAGCGGCGCAACACCGACGAGCCGGTGGCCCACCTCACCTTCCTGCGGGACGACGTGCCCGAGGGTGAGGAGATCGACGAGTTCGAGGAGCCCGAGTGGAAGGAGGACTTCCAGGTCCGCTTCGCCCGCGAGCTGCTCCTCGATGCCGGCGCGACGACCCGCAAGGAGATGCTGCGGGACGCCCGCCGGGTGGTGAACGAGCGCTCGGCCAGCGAGCGCCGCCGGATCAACGAGGCCGTCGGCAAGCTCGGCGTGGGCTGGAACCCGCCGCGCACCGAGAAGGTGGCCGGCGCCCCCGACGTGAGCGCGACCCTCGAGGTGAAGGGCGTGGCCCGCGCCGGCGAGGAGGTCCACCTCGTCCTCACCGTGAAGAACGAGGGCAGCACGCCGCTCAACCGGGTGCGCGCCTGGACCAAGACCCGCTCTCCGCGCTCGGTCCACTACGCCTACCTCTTCGACCGCATCGAGTTCGTCCTCGGCCAGATCGATCCCGGCCGCACCCAGACCTGGTCGGTGCCGGTCGAGCTGCCCATCGATCTCCCGGCCCGCCACGAGCTCCTCGACCTGCAGATCGCCGCCGAGCAGCACGAGGAGGTCACCTCGGTCCCGGCCGAGCTCGAGCTCTCGGGCAAGGCCCTGCCCCGCTTCGCCTTCGCCTGGGGCATCGACGACGGCGAGAGCCCCCAGGCCGACGGCGTCCTCTCGCCCGGCGAGAAGGTGAAGCTCTGGGTGGGCGTGAAGAACGTCGGCGAGGGCGCGGCCCCCGAGGTGGTCGCCACGCTCAAGAACCTCGAGGACGAGCACCTCTACATCCACGAGGGCCGCGCAGCGATCGGCAAGCTGCCCCGCGGCGGCACCGCCCTCGGGGAGATGCTGCTCGAGCTGAAGGACGGCTTCGACGAGCCGCGGGCCCGGATGCGGGTGACGATCTACGACCGGGACGCGGGCGAGTACATCTCCTCCGAGATCCAGGTCCCCGTGGCCCACCGGGGCGACGCCGCGGTCCGGACCGCCGGGAGCCTGCGCGCCACCTCGGCGACCGAGGCGCGCGCCTGGGCCGCCCCCGAGGCGCCGGTGGTGGCCACCCTGAAGAAGGGCGCCGTCCTCCCCCTCACCCACGACGTGGGCGCCTACCACCGGGTGTCGCTCGGAGAGGGCCTCTCCGGCTTCGTGGCCGCGGAGGTCTCGAAGAAGCAGGGCGCCGTGCGCAAGCGGCCCGCGGGCGTGGCCCTCGCCTTCCCCTTCGAGGCGCCGACGATCCAGCTGGTGGGCCTCGAGGAGTCCCCGGCCACCGATCAGGCCACCTTCGCCCTGGCGGGCAAGGCCACGGACGCCACCGGCATCCGGGACGTCTACCTCTTCCTCAACAACCAGAAGGTCTACTTCAAGGCCGCCGCGGGGACGGGAGATCGGGAGATCCCCTTCACCACCACCCTCGAGCTGGCCGAGGGGGCGAACAACCTGATGCTCTTCGCGCGGGAGGACGACTCCCTGATCGGTCGCAAGACGGTCGTCATCTTCCGTCGCCCGGCGACCCTCGCCGCGGCGGTCGAGTCGGCCGCGCCGGACACCGCGCCGGCCAAGAAGAGCCCTTGAGCCGGAGGCGGCCCGGGGTGATCGAGGCGGCGGCGCTCCTCGGCGCCCTCGCGCTGACCTCGGCCTGCGCCTCACGGCCCGCCACCCCGGCGGCGCCGGCGGCCAGCCTGGCCTTCGCCCTGGAGGTCCGCGTCGAGGCCTGGGGGGAGGATGACCCCTTCCTCGACCTGCCTCGCGTCCCCGCCCACCCCGGGCTCGAGGGCCTCGAGGAGTGGCTGGAGGCCGGGACCCTGCGCACCGAGGCGCTGCCGCCGCGCGAGGACGACCCCTACCTGCGCCCCCTGCGGGTGCGCCCGGGCGAGGCCGCTGAGTCAGGCGAGTGGGTGGGCCGCCTGCGCTACGCCGCCCGGCTGCCGGCGCGTGACGCTCCGCTGCCCCCCGTCCTCGAGGGCTGGCCGGAGGCCGACCCGGGGCTCTCGCGCTGGCTGCGGCCGACCACGGCCCTGCCCGCTCGCAGCCCCCGGGTGCGCAAGTTCCTCGTCTCCCGGGTCGAGCCGAGGCTGGAGGCCGGCGCCCCCGACGTCGTGCGAGAGATCGTCGCGGTGCTGGACGAGGCCGTCCGCCTCGATCGGGAGAAGGCCTCGGGCCCCGGGGTGCTCGAGGCGCTGCGCACCGGGGTGACGACGCCCAACGGCCTGAACCGGCTGCTCGTCACCAGCCTGCGCACGGCGGGCATCCCCGCCCGCCTGGCCGCTGGCCTCGATCTCGCCGCGCCGAAGGGCGAGCGCTTCGTCCGCTGGACGGAGGTGCACCTCCAGGGGGCGTGGTGGGCCCTCGCCCCGCCGGGGATGAGCGCCCTACCCGGATCGGTGATCGAGCTCGATCACGGCGACCAGCGCTTCCTGCCCCGCAGCGAGGGCACCCGCCTGCGCTTCGTGCTCCTTCCCCTGGTCGTCCCCCCCGGCGACGCGATCGGAGAGGCCGCCACCCGGGCCCTCGACGCGAGCGCCCGCCGCCGGGCGGCGCGGGAGCAGGAGGAGGAGCGGGAATGAGGAACGCGCTCTCCTCGCTGCTCGTGCTCGTGCTGCTCGCCCTGCCCGGCGCGGCCGCCGCGGCGCCGCCACCGGACCTCGTGGTGGTCATCGGTCACGATCCGGAGCTCGTCCTGCCGGCCACCCTCCTCGCGCACCGCAGCGGCGCCCCCCTGCTCCTGGTCGACCCCGATCGGCCGGAGCTGGCGGCGGCCTTCATCGCTCGCCTGAAGGCCCGCGCACCCCGCCTCTTCGCCACCCCGGACTCCTCGAGGGCCGAGCCAGGGATCGTGGCGAAGATGCTCGGTCTGCCGGCGACCCTGGCCCCGGAGCCCGCCGCGGCCTCCATCGAGCCGGGGACCACCGGCTACCTCGTCGAGCGCGGCGATCTGGAGGCAGCGCTCGCCGCCACCCACGCCGCCGGTCGCACCGGCGGCTTCGTGGGCTTCGTGGCGCCGGGGAAACCCGCTGCCAGCCACCCGGCCTTCCTGCCCACGAGCACCGTCGTCGTGGGGCGGCTGGCGCGACGCACGGCGCCCTTTCTCGACTCGCAGGCGGAGCGCCTGGTGGTGGACCCCGCTTCCCTCCTCGCCACCCTCCCCTCGGATCCCCGCGCGATGGGACAGCGCCGCCTGGTGCTGGCCAACCCCGAGGACACCCGGGGCCACTTCTCGCCCCCCCACCTCTCCCTGCTGGCGCCCCTGGTCGCGCTGCAGCAGGGGGCCGAGCTGCACCTGGTCGACGCCGATCCGGCCACCACCGCCGCCCTGGCCCGCCCGCCGGCGGGTTCGAAGACGCCGGTCGCCGACACGGTCACCCTGGTCGCGGACATCCTCGGGATCGAGCAGCGGGAGATCGACGATCCGGACGACCGCCACCAGGGCCGCAAGCGCGTGCGCCGCTTCGCCCTGCCCAATCTGGTGGGCCTCGGTCCCACCACCACCGACGATCCCGAGGCGATCGCGCCGGCCGAGATCGCGGTGGGCCGCCTCGCCGCCCTCGACGTCCACGACCTCTCCCTCCAGCTCGCCCGGCAGCGCGCCTCGGAGGGAGGCCGCTGGCCGCGCAGCGGGCGCGCCCTGATGATGGCCAACGTCGATCTGAAGTTCCGCCTGGGCGAGGCCATCTCGCGGGCGAGCGTGAAGGAGCTGGAGGCGGCGGGCTTCAGGGTCGACGCCCACTACGGGCCGGCGGTGGAGGAGGCCCGCAAGGCCGGCGCGCTCGCCGGCCACGACCTCATCGTCTGGGAGGGCCACCCCCGGGACCTCGGCGTCGACGGCCACCTCGGGCTGCGGGACGAGCTCCTCGACGCCCGCCTGGTGGTGCTCCAGGGCTGCTACACGCTCGAGCGCAACGACGCCTACGTCCTCGGGGCGCTGGGCGCCGAGTCGGTGCTGGGCACCTCGATGCCGGTCTACAGCGCCTCGGGCTCGGCCCTGGCCAAGGTCTTCCTCGACGCCCAGCTCCAGCAGGGGATCGGCGCCGGCGAGGCCCTGGTCCACGCCCGCAACTACACCCTGGCCTACCTGCGCCTGAAGGCGAAGCGGGGCCAGGACGAGTGGCGCAAGACCTGGCGCGCCGCCCTGGCCTTCGATCTCTGGGGCGATCCCACGACCCGCCCCCTCGCCCGGGCCGGGGAGGACCACCCTCCCGCGATCCGGCTCGAGCGCCAGGGCGATCGCCTCTCCTTCGTGCTGCCGCCGGAGCGCCACCCGGAGGTCGAGACCGAGGCCTACTCGGTGTCGATCCACCCCGGAGGACAGCTGGGCTCCCTGATCGGCAAGCTGCGCTCCGATCCCGAGGGCCCCCGCCGGGTGCAGGAGGTCTACTTCGGCTGGGTGAGCCTCCCGGAGCAGGCCACGCCGCCCCGCCTCGAGACCGGGCTGGACGATCGGGACTGGGCCATGGTCTGGGCCCCGGCCCGCCGCCGCCTCTACCTGCTGGTCCACTCGGACGCCCAAGCGGCCCCGAGCTTCCGGCTGCTGCGCTGAAGGCGCCCCAAGGGCCCGGTTTTCTTGACCCTATTGGCGCTGCGCTGCTAGCGTTTTGATTCGCCGTGCCATCCGGCTTGGAGGGAGTATGCGACGCATCTCGAACATCGCGCTTTCGGCGCTCGTGCTGTCCGCCACCTGCCTGCCAGGCCTGGCCCGGGCCAACACGAACGACATCCAGGCGTTCCGTCTGGGGAGCCCGGCCACCGACTTCGAGGGCGCCAACGGCCGCTACCGGCTGCTCTCGACCGATCTGGCCATGGCCTTCACCCCGACCCCGATGCACCCCGCCGAGACCCTCGGCCGCTCCGGCGCCTCGATGGAGGTGGGGATGCGCATGGCGCAGGTCCACGCCGACGCCCGGGTCGAGGGCAACGGCACCTGCAACAACTCCGCGGACAACTGCCGGGTCTGGGTGACCGAGGGCAACGTCGAGAGCCTCTTCCTGATGCCGATGGTGCAGGTGCGCAAGGGCCTGCCCTTCTCCTTCGAGTTCGAGACGAAGTTCCAGTACCTCATCCACAGCGAGATGTTCGCGGCCACCGCCGGCCTGCGCTGGTCGCTCAACGAGGGCTTCGACTTCCTGCCCGACGTCTCGGTGGGCGGTCAGGGCACCCGCGTGATGGGCGTGCGGGAGATCGGCATCATCACCGGCGCCCTCGACGTCACGGTGGGCAAGTGGTTCTCGCTGGGCGGCATGGCGGTGCTGGCCCCCTACGCCGGCTGGCAGCGGGTCTGGGTGAGCGCCATCTCCGAGGTCATCGACTTCGATCCCGCGAACGAGCTGCTCGACAACGCCACCGCGGACGACACGATCTTCGAGGACGTCCTCATCGGCGGGAACTACTTCGACCGCTTCTTCGTGGGCTTCCGCTTCAACGCCTACGTGGTGCAGGTCTCCGGTGAGTTCACCTACCAGCCCGCCCACAAGGTCTCGGCCGCCTCGGTCTCGACCGGGAACCCGGGCTTCCCGGACCAGGGCGCGACGATGACCTTCGCGACCAAGCTGGGCCTCGACTTCTAGATCAGCACCGACCTCGCGAAGGCGGGGTCGTTGGTGATCACGGCGTCGACGCCGAGGGCGGCGAGGCGCCGGAGGGTCGGCGCGTCGTCGACGGTCCAGACGTTCACCGCCAGGCCCAGCGAGCGCCAGAGCCGCATCCTCGCGGGGCCGACGAGGGAGGCCTCGGGGTGCAGCGCCGAGAGCCCGGCGCCCAGCCCCTGCCAGCCGCGCCGCCAGAGGCGGTGCTGCTCGGTGCCGAAGAGCAGGCCCCGGGGCAAGCGCGGGGCGTGCTCCCGGATCCGCCAGAGCCCCGCCGGGTGGAAGCAGGAGATCAGGGTGCGCTCCGCCACCCGCAGATCTGCGATCACCCGCGCCACCGCCTCCTCGAGGCCGGTGGGCCGCCGCTCGGTGACCTTCAGCTCGACGTTGACCAGGAGGTCGGGCCCCGCCGCCTCGTAGGCCTCGGCCAGGGTCGGGATCCGCTCCCCGCCGGGAAGGCGCAGGGCCCGCAGGTGCGAGAGGGAGAGCGCCGCGACCCGGCGGGGGTCGCCGGTCAGGCGCTCGAGGGTGGCGTCGTGGAAGACCACCACCTCGCCGCTGCCGCAGAGGCGCACGTCGAGCTCGATCCCGTCTGCGCCCTCCCGCCGGGCCAGCGCGAAGGCCGCGAGGGTGTTCTCGGTCGCCCGGGCGCTCGCCCCCCGGTGGGCCAGGATCTTCATCGCTCGTCCTCGCTCCCGGCCCGTGCTACTCCCTGAGGCGTGCCCACCCTGGTCGAGTTCCTGGTCATCTTGCTGATCGTGATCCTGGTCTTCGTGGCCGGGCGCCTCGGCGATCTGGGCGACGGGCTCGGCAAGCTGATCCACGGGGAGGCGCCGCCTCCCGAGCCGCCCCCCGAGGATCCGGCCGGGGATCAGGCCTCACCTTCGGGCTCCAGCGCGTCGAGCTGAGCCGCCGCCTCGGCCGTCTCCTTGCGGCGGGCGAACTCGGCCACCCGGGCCCCGGCGGCGCGGCGCACCGCCTCGTGCAGGTTGCCGTCGGCGGCGATCGCCTTCGCGTCGCTCAGAGGAAGGAGAGCGACGAGCTTCAGGGCGATCTCGGTGGGCGTGTAGGGGTTGTTGGCCAGCGCCCGCCGCACCCGCCGCCGGGTGCTCCAGCGGGGCGCCCGGTAGATCTCCCGGAGCACCTCGGGGCGCGCCGGGCGGCGGGCGGCGAGGCCGACGACCTCCGTCTCGGTCAGGCGGGGGTGCGCGAGGAGGTTGTGGACCACCGAGGGATCGGGATCGGTGAGCAGCCGCGCCAGCTGCGGCCGGTCGGCCTTGCGGGCCAGGGCCTTGCGGAAGCCGAGGGTCTTCGAGCGCATCTCCCGGTCGACGCCCCTCTCGTCCTCGGGCCGGAATTCTCGGGCCGGCGGCGGCCGCTCCAGGAGGTGGGCCACCTCCAGCCGGTGATGCTCCCGGGCGAAGACGAGGAGATCCGAGATCTCGTCCCGCTCCCCGAGCGCCGAGATGGCCTCGGTCATCACCCCCAGGGCGTCGCGGCCGTGGCGGTCCCCCGCCTCGCGCAGCCGGAGCAGGCCCTCCAGGGCGTCGACCATGTCCTCCACCGACCAGAGCTCGAGGAAGGCGGTGGCGGCGGCCAGGCGGGCGCTGGGCTCGAGGACGGTGAGGCGATGCGCGAGCGACCCGGCCAGCTCGACCGCTCTCCCGCCGGACGGGCTCATGGCCCCGTCTGGGGCCGCACCTCGAAGCGCAGCCCCGAGCGTGGATCGGTCGGCGCCGCCAGGAAGACCGCGAAGTAGGGCAGGGTCGCGCCCGGCGCCATCTCGGCGGTGGCCTTCTCCCGCAGCCGCTCCATGAGGGCCTCGAGGGCGTTGGCGTCGATGAGGTGGTGCAGGTCGGCCGCGCTCGGCTCGACGCCCACGATGCCGGTGCCCGTGCCCAGCAGCTCTCCCGAGGCGGCGATGAGGCGCGCCTCGATCCGGGGGTCGGCCACCGGCCCGGAGGAGGCGTTGTAGAGCTCGCCCCGGACGTAGACCAGCGGCGGCCCCTCGGCGCGGGCATAGGCGCCCGGGACGGTCGAGACCACCTCGACCCCGCGGGCGCCCCCGCCGAAGGCCTGGGCGATGCGCGCAGGCGAGACGAGGCTCGCGTCGATCGCGCCCTCGGTCTGGTGGGCGACGAAGACCAGCAGCCCCGCGGCGATGAGCGCGGCCACGAAGACGCCGTTCATCACCAGCGAGCCGACGCCGCCCTTCGCGCTGCGCCCCGGGACGGGCGTCTTCTGATGGACGGCCTGCTTGTCCGGCCGCACCATCGCGCCGACGACCACGCCCTCGGCAGAGGGCGGCGGCGCAGGCGGCTGGGCGGCGCGCGGCCTGCCGACCACCGCCCCGGTGGGCAGGTCCCCTCCGGGCGGCTCGAAGCCGCCGCCCAGGTCACCGCCGCCGGCGTCGAAGGGCATCCCCCCGCCGCCGCCGAGATCGAGGGTGGCGAAGGGATCGCTGCCCCCGTCGGTCGCGGCGACGAGGCCGGGGTCCGGCGAGCCGAAGTCGGTGATCGGGCCGGTATCGAAGGAGGGCCCGCCGCCATCGAACTCGAGCGCCGCACCGCCCTCCGCGCCGGGGAAGGAGCCGGGATCGAACTCGTGCGCCTGGGGGCCCTCGCTCTTGTCGATCTGCCAGTCGTCGAAGCCGCCGTCGTCGGCGGTCTCGAGGCCGCTCGGAGGCAGCTCCCCGCCTCCCAGGCCGGACTCGAAGGCGGCGTCGAGGGCCGCGTCGGTCTCCTGGTCGGCGGCGGGCGCGGGTCCGGGCCCGGCGCCCTCGGTGGCGTCGGCGAAGTCGAAGCTCCAGCCTCCCTCCTGGGCGCCCTCGGAGGCCGCGGCGGGGGGCGGCGGGGGCGGCGCGGCCTCGCCGGCCGGCGAGACCCCGAAGGCGGCGTCGAGGTCGAGGCTGACGGCCGCGTCGATGGCCTCCTGCGCCTCGGCGTCGCTCGCCACGCTCTCGACCGGCGGGAGGCCGACGCCTCCCTCGAAGCCGGCGCCGGGGCTCACGGCGGCGGCGCTGGTGTCGAAGGTGAGCGAGGCGGGGTCCGGCATGGGCGAGGGCGCCGCGGCGGGGGGCGGCGGGGTGGCCGCCGCCGGGGGGAAGGTGTCCGTGTCGAGGTCGAAGGCGCCCGCGGCGAAGGGATCACTCTCGGGCGGCGCCCCGAAGGCACCGGAGAACTGCAGGTCGCCACCGGCGGTGGCCTCCGGCGGTGGCGGCGGGGGCGCGGCGGGGAGCGGCGGATCGTAGGTGTCGCTGCCCACGTCGCCGAGGGGCGGATCGTAGGCGTCCACGCCGCCGGGGAGGGGCGGATCGTAGGTCTCCCCCTCGGCGCCGAAGTCGAGGTCCGAGAGGGCGGCGTCCATCTCCCCCTCCGAGGCGGTGCCGGGATCGGCGAGGGTGTCACCCTCGGCGCCCGGCTCCTCGGAGTCGAAGTCGAAGCCCCCGAACATCGCCTGGGTCTGGCGCGGATCTCCGCCCCCGCCGGCAGCCGGAGCCGCCCCGGCGCTCCCGAAGAGCGCGTCGGCGTCGAGGTGGGATCCGTCGTCGTCGGTCGGCGGTGCGGACGCGGGGCCGCCGAACATGTCCTCCGCGCTGGGGAGGAAGGAGTCGGAGCCCTCCTGCGCGTAGGCCTCCTCCTCGTAGCCCTCCTCCTCGGCGGCCTCTTCCCCGCCGAACCCGGCGGAGGGATCCCCGAAGAGATCGTCCAGGCCCGCGCCGGGCGCTCCGGCGGTCGCCGCCGCCGGCGGCGGGGGCGGGGGCGGGGGCGGCGGCGGGGGCGGC
>JARGFU010000015.1:0-14839 GCA_029210625.1 Deltaproteobacteria bacterium
CGGACGGCACCCAGCTGGTGGTGCGCGAGGACGTGGGACGGCACAACGCCGTCGACAAGGTCGTGGGCTGGGCGCTGCGCGCGGGGCGCGTGCCGCTGCGCGGGCACGCGCTGCTGGTGTCGGGCCGCGTGTCCTACGAGATCGTGCAGAAGGCCCTCGCGGCGCGGATTCCGCTCGTGGCGGCCGTCTCCGCGCCCACGTCGCTCGCGGTCGAGCTCGCGGGCCGCGCCGGCGCCGGGGCCGGGCGCTCGCCTCCGCCCCCGGAGTCGCCGCCGGAGCGCGGCGCCGGGCGGGTCCCGGGGCGGCCCCGCAGCTCGGCCAGGAGGTCGGTCAGGTCCTCGGTGGGGGCGAGGTGGAGGGCCGAGAGCAGCGCCACCTCCAGGGTGAGGCGAGGCTGGGCCGCCCGGCGGACCCTCACCACGGCGCCCTGGCAGAGCTCGAAGAGGGCCGTGAGCTGGGCCGAGGAGAGCTGCCGGGCCCGCTCGATCAGCTCCTGCTTCTCGTCCTCGCTGACGTCGAGGAGGAGCCGGGCGTCGGCGCCGACCTGGGCCACCAGGAGGTTGCGCAGGTGGAGGGCGAGTTCCTCGGCCAGGTGGCCGAGGTCGAGGCCGCGGTCGTGCACCGCCGCCACCTGCTCGAGCACCACGCCGGCCTGTCCGTCGATGAGGGCGTCGGCCAGGGTGATCACCGCCCGCCGGTCGATGGCCCCGAGGATCTCCTCGGCCTTCTCCTCGGTGACCGTGTCGCCGCAGGCCCCCACCACCTGATCGAGGAGGGAGAGGCCGTCGCGCATGGAGCCGCCGGCCTGCCGGGCCACCAGGCTCACGGCGCGGGGGGCGATGGTGATCCCCTCGGCGGCGCAGATCTCCTCGACCCGGGCGCCGATCTTGGAGACCGGGATGCGGCGGAAGTCGAAGCGCTGGGTGCGCGAGAGGATGGTCAGGGGGATCTTGTGGGGCTCGGTGGTCGCGAAGACGAACTTCACGTGGGGGGGCGGCTCCTCCAGGGTCTTCAGGAGGGCGTTGAAGGCGGGGTGCGTGAGCATGTGCACCTCGTCGATGATGTAGATCTTGAAGCGATCCCTCGAGGGCATGTAGCGGGCGGCGTCGCGCAGCTCGCGGACCTGGTCCACCCCGTTGTTGCTCGCCCCGTCGATCTCCTGGACGTCGACCGAGTTGCCCGCGGTGATCTCGGTGCAGGCCTCGCACTTCCCGCAGGGCTCGACCGTCGGGCCCTCCTTGCACTGGAGGGTCATGGCCAGCAGCCGCGCGGAGGTGGTCTTTCCCACCCCCCGGGCGCCGGTGAAGAGGAAGGCGTGGGCCACCCGCCCGGTGCGGATGGCGCCCTGGAGGGTCTGGACCACGTGCTCCTGACCGGAGAGCTCGGTGAAGGTGCGCGGGCGGTACTTTCGGGCGAGGACGAGGTAGCTCATACCGCTCTCTTTATGGACCCTTCCACCGAAACGCGAAACCCCGCCTCGAGGGCGGGGTTCGGCGACGAATGAGCGGCAGCCGAGCACCCGGACACACGAGACATTGCTACCGTTGCTCCCTTCCGGGCCTGGCGGAGTTCACAACATGAACGTCGCCCGGACCCGGCTGCCATATTCGTTTTTTTGGCGGAGAGGGAGGGATTCGAACCCTCGGTAGCTTTCACTACACACGATTTCCAGTCGTGCACCTTCGGCCGCTCGGTCACCTCTCCAGACTGCTATTCACTTCGATTTGGCGGAGAGAGTGGGATTCGAACCCACGGTGGCTTTCACCACACCAGATTTCGAGTCAGGCGCCTTCGACCACTCGGCCATCTCTCCGCGGCGGGTTCTAGCACAGGAGGGCTGAGGGTCAATGCGGCAATTCGCCCGATCAGCCCCTTTTGGCGCGGAAGAAGTCCTTCAGCAGCCTTCCGGCCTCCTCGGCGAGGAGCCCGGCCTCGACGATCGGCCGGTGATTGAGGCGCTCGTCCGCCGGGATGTCGTAGAGGGAGCCCACGGCGCCGGCCTTGGGATCGCTCGCCGCGAAGACCACCCGCTCCACCCGGGAGAGGACGATGGCCCCGGCGCACATGGTGCAGGGCTCGAGGGTCACGTAGAGGGTGCAGCCCGTCAGGCGCCAGCTCCCGAGCACCCGCGCCGCCTCGCGCATCGCCGTCAGCTCCGCGTGGCCGAAGGGATCCTGATCGGACTCCCGGCTGTTGCCCGCCCGGGCGACGATCGCCCCCTCGTGGACCACCACCGCGCCCACGGGCACCTCGTCCCGGGCGGCGGAGGCCCGGGCCTCGTCCAGGGCGGCCTCCATGGCCTCACGATCGGTCAGCGGCGTGCTCACGAGCAGCCCTTCTATGGTGCGAGGCCCGGCGGGTCGATAGGCTCCGGTCGATGCGCGCGCTCCCCCTCCTCGCCGGCCTGCTCCTCCTCGGCGCGGCCGGCTGCAAGCCCGAAGCCGGGCCGGAGCCCGGGCCGCCGCACCTACGCGTGGAGGCCGGGACGATCTACGAGGGACAGAGCGCCCTCTACCTGCGGGGCCTGAACTTCTCGGGCGCCGCGAAGAGCACCCCGGACCACCACCTCGACTTCGACGAGGCCGACCTCACCCGCCTCCACGAGGGGGGCGTCAACTCCCTGCGCTACCTCGTCTTCTGGAACGCCGTGGCCCCCGAGGCGCCGGACGCCTTCGACGCGGCCTACCTCGCCGGCGTGCGCGAGCGGATCGAGCGCCTGGAGGCGGCGGGCCTGCGGGTGATCGTCGATCTGCACCAGGATCTCTGGGGCCTGCCCTTCAACGGCCACGGGGCCCCGGAGTGGGCCTGCCCGGCGGAGCTGAAGGAGGGCTACACGCCGGTGAGCCCCTGGTGGGCCAACTACAGCGCCCGCCAGGTGAACGCCTGCTTCGACCGCTTCTGGCTGGATGGGGGGCTGCAGGATCAGCTCGCCGCGGCCTGGGCCGCGATCGCCGGGGAGGTCTGCGCCTCCCCGGCGGTGATCGGCTGGGATCTCCTCAACGAGCCCTGGCCGGGCAGCGAGATCGCGAATCGCACCTTCGATCAGGAGGTGCTCCTGCCCTTCTACCGGCGCCTGGCCGGCGCCATCGACGCGGCCTGCCCCGGCAAGCTCTACTTCCTCGAGCCCTCGCTCGGGTGGGAGCTGGGCCTCATCGACGAGTTCGAGCCCGGCGGCCCCGGCGACCTCCTCGAGGGCCGGGTGGTGGTCGCCCCGCACTTCTATCCGACCGAGGTCCACGAGCCCGACGGCGCCGGCTACGACGGGGACGCCGCCGCCCTGGCCCGCCGCCTCGACCTCACCGTGCAGCCCTTCCTCGAGGCCGGCCATGCGGTCTGGATGGGCGAATGGGGCGGGATGACCACCCAGGCGACCTTCGGCAGCTACGTCTCGGACCTCGGCGCCGAACTCATGTCCCGGGGCGTGGGCTTCGCCTACTGGGACTACGGCGCGGCCGACGGCGGCTTCCTCTTCCTCGACGGTGCCGGCGAGCGGAAGGCCGTCTTCGACGGGATCTACGCCCTGCCCTCCCCGACGCGGATGCCCGGCCCCTTCCGGCTGACCGCCGAGCCGGCGGCGCGGGCGATCACGGTGGAGACCACCTGCGTCGAGGGCGGGGTGCTGGAGATCCGGCGGCCCGATCCGGGGTGCAGTTGCCTGGCGGACGATCTGATCCTCGGTCCGCTGGTCGCCGCCCAGGAGAGCGGTGCGCTTCCCGCCGCACCGTATTCCCTGGAGGCGATCTGCAGCGGAGAGGGGAGCATTCAGGTCGCCTGTCACTGTCCCTAGGGGGCCCGGGAGAAGCCGTGGACGTGCACGTGGACGTGCACGTGGACGTGACCGGGGTGACGGGCACCCACGAAGGCCGGGGTGACACTCGTGAGGGGCACCGGTGTTGAAGCTTCCGAAAGGGAGCTTCATGAGAAACCGTACCGCCAGCCTGATCGCCCTCCTCCTCGCCGGCCTCGCGCCCACCGCCGCGCTCGCCGACGCCCTCGCGCCCTCCGCCAGCGAGCCCGAGGCGCCGGCGAAGCAGCACGAGCTCTCCCTCGGCTGGAGCCCCCGGCTGATGCAGCGCCACGACGAGATCTTCTCGCCGCGCCCGGCCCGCGGCGGCTCGGCCTTCGGGCTGTCCTTCGGTCACGAGTGGGAGGGGGAGAAGACCGCTCACCGCTCGGGTCTGGACTTCATGAAGGCGCTGGCGAAGACCCGCCCGCTCTTCGAGTACAGCCGCTGGCCCACCGGGGAGACCCAGCAGACCGAGGCCACGCCCTTCACCGCCCTGCGCCTGGATCACGCGGTGCTGCGCCGGGTCGCCGTGCCGGGTCCCTTCACCCTCCACCTCGGCGGCGCGGCGGACCTGGACTTCCAGCACTTCGACTGGGTCTGGCACCCCCTCGCCATCGGCGGCTACACCGGTCTGCTCTCCCTCGACGCCCGCGCCGAGGTCGAGACCCACCTGGGGGCCCGCCACGAGCTGCGGCTCGCGGTCTCCACCCCTCTGCTCGCCTGGGTCACTCGCTCGCCCTACGCGGCGAACGACGCCCAGCTCATCTGGAACAACCGCGAGGCGAACCCGGTGAAGACCTTCTTCCGCTACCTCTCCCAGGGGCAGGTCCGCACCGTGGACTCGCACCAGGGCCTGCGGGTGAAGCTCCGCTACGCCTACCACCTCACGCCGCGCTACGGGCTGGTGCTCACCGCCCACGGCCGGCTCGTCCACCTCACCGAGCCCCGGCCGCTGATGGCCTCCGAGTGGGGTGTCACCCTGGCCACCGCCTGGAGCTTCTAGGAGACCCGTCATGCGCACCGGCACCTTCATCCTCGGCCTCCTCCTCGCCCTCTTCCTCCTCGCCACCGGCTGCGGCCCCGGCTTCGCCGGACCGGTCGAGACCTTCGAGCAGGTCTGGCTGGACTACGACGAGATGTACGGCCCCTTCGAGCTCCGGAACGTCGACTGGGACGATGTCTACGACCGCTACCGGCCCCGGGTGCACGAGGAGATGAGCGACGACGAGCTCCACGCGGTCCTCGGCGACATGATCTCCGAGCTCGACGACGGCCACGTCCGGCTGATCGCCCCGGACCGGCCGGTGCGGGTCTCGAACGGGCAGCGCGATCAGCTGATCGACTGGGAGCTCTTCGATCTCGAGCTGGTGCGGGAGGAGTACCTGGACGGCGAGTTCGACACCGATGAGTGGGAGGGCTTCACCCTCGGTGAGCTCGAGGACGGCACGACCTACCTCCACCTGCCCCACGTCTCGGACAACCTGCCGGCGCTGGACACCGCCCGCGAGGCGGCCGAGCGCACCGGCCGCCTGATCCTCGACCTGCGCCACAGCAACGGCGGGCAGTTCACCTACGCCTTCGAGAAGCTGGCGGCCTGGAGCTCGGTGGACCGCCCGGTCTTCCGCTCCCGCACCCGGAGCGGGCCCGAGCGGGGCAGCTTCGATGACTGGTGGCTCTGGCAGATCGAGGGCCGCGGCCGGGAGGTGGGCTTCGACACCGTCGTGCTCGTCGACCACTACACCATCAGCGCCTCCGAGCGGATGGTGATGGCCCTGAAGGTCCTGCCGCGGATGCACCTCGTCGGCGAGACCACCGCCGGCGCCGTCTCGACCGCCATCGGCCGCGACACCCTCAACGGCTGGACCATCACCATCTCCACCCAGGAGGTGGTGAACCTCGACGGCAGCAGCCCCGAGGGACCGGGCATCGACCCCGACACCGAGGCGAAGAACGACCCGGCCCTGATGGCCCAGGGGATCGACACGGTCCTCGATGCCGGCCTGGCCGCCCTGGCGTGGTGAGGAGCGCGACCGACCCCGAGTGACACCTCCGGCCGCGGCCGGTGTTCAAGCCCTCGAAAGGACACCCGATGAGAACCCTCGCCGCCCTCCTCGCCTTCCTCCCCGGCGCGGCCCTGGCCAACCCGCCCTCGGACGCGCCCGCCGGCCCGGCCGCTGCCGCCGCGGCGCCCCGGCGGGCCCACACCCTCTCCTTCGGCTGGAGCCCCCGCTTCATGGCCCGCCACGACGAGATCTTCTCGCCCCGGACCACCCGCGGCGCCTCGGCCCTCGGCCTCACCCTGGGCCACAGCTGGGAGGGCCCCCGCCTCTCCCACCACACGCGGGTCGACTTCTCGATGGCGCAGGCCAGCACCCAGCCGGCCTACGAGTACCTCATGTGGCCCCGCGGCGAGGTGTACACGACCACGCCCACGCCCTTCACCTTCGTGCGCGTCGACCACGCCGCCCTGCGGCGCGTCGAGCTTCCCGGGAGGCTGACCCTCCACCTCGGCGGGGCGGTCGACCTGGACTTCCAGCAGTTCGACTGGGTCTGGCACCCCTTCGCCCTGGGCGGCTACGCCGGCATCTTCGGCCTGGACGCCCGGGCCGAGCTCGAGGCCGACCTCGGAGCCCGCCACCGCCTGCGCCTGGGGCTCTCGACCCCCCTCCTCGCCTGGGTCGCCCGCTCCCCCTACTCGGTCACCGACACCCAGCTGATCTGGAACAACCGGGAGAACGACCCCTTCCGGACCATCTTCCGCTACATCGCCGGCGGTACGCTGCGAACCCTGAACCAGCACCAGGCCCTGCGGATGCAGGTCACCTACGGCTACCAGGTCACGCCCCGCCTCGGCCTTTCCCTCACCGCCCACGGCCGGGTGAACCACCTGACGGTGCCGCGCCCGCTCCTCGCCCAGGAGTGGGGCCTCACCCTCGCCACCCGCTACGCCTTCTAGGAGGTCACGCCATGCGTCTGCCCGGCATCCCCGCCCGCCTCTTCGCCCTCCTCACCCCGCTCCTCCTCCTCGGCGGCTGCACCACCGAGCTCGCCGGCCCCGTCGAGACCTTCGAGCAGACCTGGCAGGACTTCGACGAGCTCTACGGCGGCTTCGAGGTCCGCGCCATCGACTGGGACGAGGTCTACGCGCGCCACCGCCCGCTGGTCCACGAGGGGATGAGCGACGACGAGCTCTTCACCGTCGCGACCGACATGCTCTCCGAGCTCGACGACGGCCACGTCAACGTGGTCGCCCCCGGGCGGGAGATGTGGAACGCGAACGCGCACCGGAGGGGCAAGGTGGACTTCGATCTCTTCGACGTCGAGCTGGTGCGGGAGCACTACCTCGCGGGCGACTACGAGACCGACGAGTGGGAGAGCCACACCCTGGGCACCCTCCCCGACGGCTCGGCCTACCTCCACCTGCCCTGGGTCTCGGACAACCTCTACGTGCTCGAGCGGGCCCGGGAGCTCGGCGAGCAGGCAGGCCGGCTGGTCCTCGACATGCGGCACAGCGGCGGCGGCACCTTCACCTACGCGACCGAGGCCCTGCGCGACTGGACCGACGAGTCCCTCCCGGTCTGGAAGACGCGCTCCCGCAACGGACCGGAGCGAGACGACTTCACCGGCTGGTGGACCTGGCGGCTCGAGGGCCGGGGCAGCCACCCGGACTTCGACACCGTGGTGCTCATCGACCGCTACACCATCAGCGCCAGCGAGCGGATGACGGTGATCCTGGAGCAGCTGCCGCGGGTGACCTTCGTCGGCGAGCCCACCAGCGGCGCCCTCTCCTGCCTGATCGGCCGCGAGATGCTCAACGGCTGGACCGTCACCATCGCCTCCCGGGAGGTGCGAAACCTCGACGGCACCAGCTACGAGGGCGTCGGCCTCCCCCCCGACCTCGAGGCCCGCAACGATCCCGCCCTCATGGAGCAGGGGATCGACACCGTCCTCGAGACCGGGATGGCGCAGTTCGAGCCCTGACGGGCGCACCAGCCCCCTTCTTAAAAGAGAGAAGCCGAAGAGCGTGAGCTCTTCGGCTTCTCACCCCACAGCGTGGGGCTGGCGCGCCCGTCAGGACTCGAACCTGAAACCTCCTGATCCGTAGTCAGGTGCTCTATCCAATTGAGCTACGGGCGCCTTTATTTTTTTCTTGGCGGAGAGGGAGGGATTCGAACCCTCGATGGAGTTTCCCCCATACACCCTTAGCAGGGGCGCGCCTTCAGCCGCTCGGCCACCTCTCCCTATCCTTGTATTCTCATTTTGGCTGGCCGTTTCTGCGGAGGAGGTAGGATTCGAACCCACGGGAGGCTCTCACCTCCAGCTGGTTTCAAGCCAGCCGCCTTCGACCACTCGGCCACTCCTCCATACGACGAGGGAGGGCCTAGATAGTCCCGGCCGTGGTGGCCCGTCAAGCAAACGATCGTCCCGGCGCCGCTATTCGACGGAGATGACCTCCTGGCCCCCCAGGTAGGGCTGGAGGGCCTCGGGGATCCGGACGGTCCCGTCGGCCTCCTGATACTGCTCCAGGATGGCGACCAGGGTCCTCCCGACCGCCAGGCCGGAGCCGTTGAGGGTGTGCACCAGCTTCGGCTTGGCCCCCTGCTCCTCCCGGTAGCGGATCTTCATCCGCCGGGCCTGGAAGTCGGTGAAGCAGGAGCAGGAGGAGATCTCCCGGTAGGCGTCCTGGCCGGGGAGCCAGACCTCGACGTCGAAGGTCCGGGCCGAGGAGAAGCCCAGGTCACCCGAGCAGAGCTCGACCACCCGGTAGTGCAGGTCCAGCCGACGCAGGATCTCGCAGGCGTCGTCCAGCAACGCCTCCAGGGCCTCGCTGCTGTCCTCGGGCCGCTCGAAGCGGACCAGCTCCACCTTGTCGAACTGGTGCTGGCGGATGAGGCCCCGCACGTCCTTGCCGTGGCTGCCGGCCTCCGCCCGGAAGCAGGCGGTGTAGCTGCAGTAGTGGAGGGGCAGGTCGCCGGGCTCGAAGATCTCCTCCCGGTGCAGGTTCGTCACCGGCACCTCGGCCGTCGGGATGAGGAAGAGCTCCTTCTCCCCGGCGGTCTTGAAGGCGTCGTCCTCGAACTTCGGCAGCTGCCCGGTGCCGGTCATGGTCTCCCGGCTGACCAGGTAGGGGGTCTGCACCTCGCGGTAGCCCCGCTCCCGGTGGACGTCGAGCATGAAGGCGATCAGCGCCCGGGAGAGCCGGGCCCCGTCGTCGAAGAGCACGGTGAAGCGCGCCCCCGAGAGCTTCGCGCCCCGCTCGAAGTCGAGGATGCCCAGCTCGGGCCCCAGGTCCCAGTGGGCCTTGGGCGCGAAGTCGAAGGTGGGCTTCTCGCCCCAGACGCTCACCTCGGGGTTGTCCTGCTCGCCCGCGCCCTCGGGCACCTCGGCCAGGGGCAGGTTGGGCAGCTCGAGGAGGCGCTCGTCGACCGCGGCCTCGATCTCGGCGATCCGGGCGGTGCCGCTCTTCACCCTGGCCGAGAGCTTGCCGAGCTCCTCCCGCAGCTTCGCCGCGGCGTCGCCGCCCGCCTTCGCGGCGGCCTTCATCTCGTCTCCAGCGGACTTCTGGCGGTGGCGCAGCTCCTCGGTCTCGGTGACCAGGCTCTTGCGCTCGGCCAGGAGGGCCCGCAGGTCCGAGAGGTCGATGGCGCCGCCCCGCCGGGCCAGCGCCTTCTCCACGTCTTCCAGGTGATCGGTGATCTGGCGTCGATCGAGCATGTGCGGGGGTCTACACCTGAATCCGCCCGCTGGGGAGGGTCTGGCCGGCGGCGCTTTACCTTTCTGGCCCTTCGGGTGTCTCCTTCTACGTGAGCCTGCCTGCCATGACCCTGCTCTCCTCCCCCACCGCGAAGCCCGACGCCGAGCCGAGCGACGAGGCCCTCCTCGCGGCCTACCGGGGGGGGGACGGCCAGGCCCTGGACCGGCTGATCCGGCGCTACCAGAAGCCGGTCTACCGGATGCTCTACCGGAACGTGGGCAACCCGGCCGACGCCGAGGACCTCACCCAGAAGGCCTTCCTGAAGGCCCTCGACCACCTCCCGAGGCTCCGGGAGGACGGCGCCTTCAAGGGCTGGCTCTTCCGGATCGCCCTGAACCTCACCCGCAACCGGCGCCGGAGCCTCGGGCGCTGGCGGCAGGCCGATCCGGCGCTCCTCGACCGGCAGGCGGACCCCTCCGCGGGGGCCGACCTCTCCCTGGAGCGCCAGCGCCAGTGGGAGGCCGTCGAGGCGGGCCTCGCCCGGCTGCCGAAGATGCAGCGCGAGGTGGTCCGCCTGCGCCTCCACGCCGAGATCCCCTTTCGCGAGATCGCCCAGATCCTGGGCAGCTCCGAGGCCAGCTGCAAGGTCTCCTATCATCACGCGGTCAAGAAGCTGCGGCACACCCTCGCTCCCGAGGCGGAGGTCACCCCATGAAGAAGCCCTGCGACGACTTCCTCCCTGCCCTGGTCGACGCCTCCGAGGGCCAGCCGACGCCCGAGCTCGAGGCGCACCTGCCCACCTGCGAGGGCTGCCGCGCCGAGCTCGCGGAGCTCGGGGCCTCGCTCGCCCTCCTCGCGCCGGAGCCGGCCCCCGAGCCCGGCCCCTGGCTGGCGCCCAAGATCCGGGCCCACCACGAGAGCCGGGCGCCGCGCCGGAACGTGCTGCGCTGGGCCCTGCCCGCCCTGGTGCCGGTCTCCCTGATCGTCACGGTGGTCCTCACCGGCCCCTCCCCCCGGGACGGCCAGGAGGCGCTGCCGACCTTCGAGGCCCTCGCCGCCGAGCTGGCCACCCTGGACGCCGACACCCTCGAGAGCGTCCTCGGCGAGAGCGAGGCCACCCGCTACACGGGGCTCCCGTCCTCGGAGGACCTCCTGGGCGATCTGGCCCTGGCCCTGGTGGAGACCGACGAGGAGGTGCTGGACACGGTCCTCTCCGAGACCGGCTTCGGCACTCTGGGCTATGACGAAGAGAGCTACGACGCGGTGGAGGGTCTGGGCACCGAGCTGGACCTGCTCCTGGAGGCCATCCCCGGCTAGAGCGCGCGCCGCCCCGAAGAAGGAAGAAGACCATGCGACACCTCCCCAAGATCCCGACCCTGGCCCTGACCCTGCTGGCCCTCCTCGCCCTGCCCGCCGCGGCCCGGGCCCAGCCCGGCCCTCCGCCGGGCATGGACCCCGAGGAGCTCGGCCCCCCCGGCGCCGAGCGGGAGACCCGGGAGCGGATCCGCACCATGCGCGCGGTGGCGCTGGCCAACCACCTGAACCTCGATGAGAAGGAGGCGCTGCGGATGAACGCGATCATGCGCCGCTTCGACGACGAGCGGGAGCAGGTGCGCCTCGGGATCCGGAGCCACTTCGAGGTCCTGGAGCAGGCCTCCCGCGCCGGGAAGGGCGAGAAGGTCGACGCCAAGAAGATCGACGCCGCCCTCGACGGAGTGGCCAGGGGTCAGGAGCGGATGGCCCAGCTGATCCGCGAGGAGTTCGACGCCCTCTCCAAGGATCTCTCCCCGGTCGATCGCGCGCGTCTGGCGATCTTCCTGCGCGAGTTCCCCAAGGAGGTGCGCAAGGCGATGCGCCGCCAGCGCGGCAAGCACGGCATGCGGGGCGGTGGCGGCGGGGGGCCCGACTTCGCGCCCCTCGAGGCCGGGGGCGCGTGGTAGACCGGCGGGGCGCTACTGACTCAGGTAGTAGATCTCGTCCTCGACTTCCTTGCGGTAGTCGGTCTGCTGCTCCCCGATGATCCTCATGTACGCCTTGAAGTGCTTCAGGGCTTCGGCCTTCTTGCGCCGGTCCTTGTAGAAGTACCCCAGGTAGTAGTGAGGCATCGCGTTGTCCGGCTCTTCCTTGGTGGCCTTGAGGAACATCTTCTCGGCCTTCTTCTTGTCGCCGGTGTCGTCGAAGGCCCGGGCGAGCTTGTAGAAGGCCCGCGGATCCGGGGGCGTGGCCTGGGTGGCGCGCTCGTACCAGGAGATGGCCTTCTTGGCCTCGCCCGCGTCGTCGTAGACGTCACCGATCTTCACGATGATCGGGGTCTCCTCCGGGCGGATCTCGATGGCCTTCTGGTAGGCCTTCACCGCGGCGACCGGCCGCTTCAGCAGTGACTGCACCTCGCCGGTCTTCAGCCAGGCCTCGTAGTAGTCGGCGTCGAGGGCGGTCGCCTTCTGGAAGGCGCGCAGCGCGTTGTCGAAGTCGGAGTCCGCCAGGTAGAGCTCGCCCAGGGCGAAGCGGAAGCGGGGGTTCTCCTCCTCGATGGAGATCGCCGCGAGCATCTTCTCGATGGCGGTGCGGCGGTCACCCTGTTTGTCGAAGACGAGGCCCAGGTAGTAGTAGGTCTCGCCCACCCGGATGCTCTTGAGCGCCGCGCTCTGCAGGTGCTCGCCGGCCTCCTCGATCCGCCCGAGGTCGTAGAGCACCGCCCCGAGGCGGGCCTGCACCGTGGGGTCGATCGCGTCGAGCTTGTAGGCGGCCTCCATCTGACCGAGGGCCTCGTCGAGGCGGCCCCGGTTCCAGAGGAAGGTGCCGAACTGGAACGCGAAGCCGAGGAACTCGGGCTCGAGGCGCTGGACGATCCCGAACTCGCGCTCGGCGGCGGCGTCCTCGCCGATCTCGGCGTAGGCCTGCGCGAGGCCCAGGTGCGCGGCCGCCGACTCGGCGTCGATCTCCAACGCCTCCTGGAAGGCGTCGATGGCCTTCTTCGGCCGGTTGGCGGCCAGGAGGTAGCGGCCGAGGCCGACGTGGGTGTCGGGCACGTCCGGCCGGGCCTGGATGGACTCCCGCAGGGGCACCTCGGCCTCGCGGATCCGCCGCTGGCGCAGGTAGAGATCTCCCAGGGCCAGCGAGGCCCGGTAGAAGCCGGGATCCATCTTGAGGGCGACCCGGTACTTCTTCTCGGCCTCCTCGTCCTCGTCGCGGCCCTCGGCCAGGAGACCCTGGAGGAAGGGCAGGCGCGGATCGGCCGGCGCCTGGGCCGCGAGCACGGTGATGGCGCTGGTGGCGTCGAGGGACTTGCCCGCCGCGATCAGGGCCTCGATGTGGGTCGCCGCGATGCCCACGTCCGACGGCACGGCCTCGTGGGCCGCGCGCAGCTCGACCACCGCGGCGTTGGGCTCGCCCCGCGAGAGGAGGAAGCGCCCGAAGGCGGTCCGGCCGAAGGCGTTCTTCGGGTCCTTCGCCACGCCGGCCGCGAAGGCCGTCCGGGCGTCGGCCACCAGGCCCTTCTGGGCCTTGAGGATGCCCTGGAGGTAGTCGACCCGGGCCTGCTCCCGCTTGGCGAGGGCCGCGTAGGGTTCGCCGACGCAACGATCGAGGGCCCGGGCGCCGACCTCGAGGTCGGGCTTCTCCGGAGAGAGGGCCAGGTGCGCCAGCTCGATCGCGGAGGCGATGTGCTCGGGATCCGAGGCGAGGGCCTCCTCGAAGGCCTTCCGGGCCAGCTCGAGGCTCTCGTCGGTGCCCTGGACGGTGTAGACCCAGCCCAGCGCGTGGCTCGCCCGCGCGCTCTTGGGGTCGATGGAGAGGATCTTCTCCAGGTAGACCGTCGCCTTGTCGAACTCGCGGGTCTCCACGTAGGAGAGGCCGAGCACGAAGAGGGTGTTCACGTCGTCCGGCGCCATGGCCAGGATCCTCTCCAGCTCGGCCCGGGCGTCACCGGCCCGGCCCTCGAGCAGACCCCGCAGCATCCTCGCCTGGAGGTACTCGGGGTAGTTGGTCGAGGTCGCCTCGAGGTCGCGCATGTAGCCGAGGGCCCGGGTCAGGTGCTGGCCGCCCTCGCCGTAGCGCCACTGCAGGAGGAAGAGCACCTGGCAGAAGAGCGCCCGGGCCTCGACGTCCTCGTCGTTGTCCCCGAGGGCGGCCTGGAGTCCGGTGATCGCCTCGTCGAGGCTGGCGTAGGTGTCGACCTCGATGCCCGCCCGCGCATCCGAGATGAGCTGGGCGGTCGGCTTGTCCGTGCTGCCGCCCGGAGTGTAGATGAGCTTGTAGAAGAACCAGCCGTAGGGAGTGAAGCCGGCGAAGATGCCGGCGCCGATGACGATCACCGCGAGGAGGCCCCCGGCGATGATCGGCCAGCGCTTCTTCACCTCGGCGGCGACGGCCTGCCGCTTCTCCTTCTTGACGGTGCGGGCGTCCCGCAAGGCCGCCATCCCGTAGACGCCGTACCCCTGCCCCTTGGGGGCGACGCCGGACTCGTCGTCCTCGAGGGTCTCCCCCACCGTGGGGATCGAGGGCGGCGCCCGCCCGGCGGAGGGGGCCTCCATCAGGGCCTGGATCACCTGGCCGAAGGCCGGCACCGAGCCGATGGGCCGCCAACTGCCGTCGTCGCCGGAGATCTCCTCGTTGCCGAGGAGCTGCCCTTCCTTGAGCATCGAGACGACGACCTCGGCCTCGAAGGGGCCGAAGGTCTTGCCGCTCTTCCGCTTCACCTTGTAGCGGGTGGGGCCGGCCGCCCGGACCTTCGCGCCGCCCTTCTGGGCGGTCTCGTACTCCTGGTCGATGAAGTCGAGGATCTCGAGGTCGCCCTCCCCCTCGTCCTCCACCGGGGCCGGGGCGGGCGCCGGGGCGGCGCCGAGATCGAGCTCCAGGTCGTCCTCGCCCTCCCCCATCGGCATCGGACCGGCCATGGGGTCGAAGGAGAGATCGTCCCCCGCCGGGGGAGGGCCCCCCGTCGGGTCGAAGGAGAGGTCGTCGGCGGGCGCGTCTGCGCCACCGCCGCCCTCCAGATCGATGCCCCCGAAGGGGTCGAACTCCATCGAGTCGCCGCCGATCGGATCGGGCGCTGGCGCCGGGGGCGGCGCGGGCGGCGCGGGAGGCGGCGCAGGATCGTCCGCGAAATCCACGGTGCCGAAGTCCACCGCACCGTAGTCGGCGGCGCCCGCGTCTCCACCCGTGTCGAGGTCCACGGTGCCGAAGTCCACGTCACCGTAGTCGACGGCGTCCGCACCTCCACCCGGCAGGGGAACCGCGCCCGGATCCGGAGCCATCGAGGGTGGGCCGCCCGGCAGGGGCACCGCTCCCGAAGCGGGCGCCATCGAGGGTGGGCCGCCCGGCAGGGGCACCGCTCCCGAAGCGGGCGCCATCGAGGG
>JARGFU010000015.1:14939-163534 GCA_029210625.1 Deltaproteobacteria bacterium
CCCGGCAGGGGCACCGCGCCCGGGGCTCCCGCTGGCGGCGGACCTCCCGGCAGGGGCACCGCGCCCGGGGCTCCCGCTGGCGGCGGACCTCCCGGCAGGGGCACCGCGCCGGCGTCGGGCGCCGGTCCTCCCCCGGGCAGTGGCACGGCCGCGGTGGGGTTCACCGGGAAGGTCGTGGTGCACTGGGGGCACTTGAGGGTCAGTCCCCCGGGGGGGATCTTCGCCTCGTCGATCTCGTACGTCGCCGGGCAGGACGGGCAGGATACATGCATGGCAAAGGTGCGGCGGACGCAGTTATCGCGCTCTTCCGCCAGATCGGGACGCTACCACCGGCGTCGAGGCGGGAGCAACAAACCCTTGCCCCCGGGGCGCCCAGCGCGGCCCGGACGCCTCGCGGGCCGTTCCAAGGAGAGCGGCCCTGTGGGAGAAACCCGGCCGTGACTCCTTCTTCCCCCGGGGCCCCGGCCCCCGTCGCCATCATCGGCGCCGGCCTCACCGGTCTCGCCTGCGGGCTCGAGCTGGCCGCGGCCGGTCGCGAGCATCGCATCTACGAGGCCTCCGCCACGGTCGGCGGCCTCGCGCGCTCCGAGGTGATCGAGGGCTACACCTTCGACGCCACCGGGCACTGGATGCACCTGCGGGACCCCGAGATCCGCCGCCTGGTCGAGGAGGTCCTCGGGGAGAACAAGACCTGGGTCGAGCGCTCGGCGGCGATCTGGCTGGGGGATCGCTTCGTCCCCTACCCCTTCCAGACCAACGTCTGGGCGCTCCCCCTCGCCGACCGGCGCGACTGCCTGCGGGGCCTCCTGCGCGCGCGCGACCGGCGGGCCGCCGGAGAGGCGCCGCCCCGGACCTTCCGCGACTTCGTCTACGAGAGCCTGGGCGAGGGGATCGCCGAGCGCTTCATGATCCCCTACAACCGCAAGCTCTGGGGGGTCGAGCTCGAGGAGCTCTCCCTGGACTGGATCGGCCGCTTCGTCCCCCAGCCCAGCGACGAGGAGCTGATGCTCGGCTGCCTCGGCCCGCCCGAGGAGGATCGCGGCTACAACGCCCGCTTCCTCTACCCCCGGGAGGGGGGCATCCAGGCCCTCCCCGACGGCCTCGCCGCCCGCCTCCCGGCCTCGCCGCTCCTCTCCACCGCGGTGGTGGCGGTGGATCCGGCGAAGAAGAAGCTCTACCTCGCCGAGGGCAGCGAGGTGCCCTACGAGGCGCTGGTGAGCACCATGGCCCTGCCGCGGCTCGTCTCGATCTGCGAGGGGGTCCCCGACGCGGTCCGGGAGGCCGCCGGGCGCCTGCGGGCCACGCACGTCACCTACGCGAGCCTCGGGGTCCGCCAGCGGCTCCCGCGGCCCACGCCGCCCCACCACTGGGTCTACTTCCCCGAGGAGCGCTTCCCCTTCTACCGGGCCGGCTGCGCCTCGGCGGCCGTGCCGAGCCTCGCGCCCGAGCAGTGCGCCTCCTTTTACATCGAGTTCTCCCACCACGCCGACACCCCGCCCGCCGACGCCGCGGCGATCGCCGAGGCGGGCCTGCGCGAGGTCGGCCTGGTCCACCCCGACGATCCGGTGGAGGTCGCCTCGGTGCGCACCCTGGAGAACGCCTACGTGATCCACGACGAGGACCACGCCCGGGCCCGGGCGGCCGTCCTCGACTGGCTCTCGCCGCTGTCCATCCACTCCGTCGGGCGCTATGGAAGGTGGGAGTACGCCTCCATGGAAGACGCCCTCCTCGCCGGCCGCCACGCGGCCCGCGTGATCCTCGACGAGACCTCGAGCCGATGACGAAGCCGAAGAACGAAACCCCGGAGATCACGATCGTGATCCCCGTCTACAACGAGGCCGGGCTGGTCGTCCCCGCCGCCGAGGAGCTGGTCGAGCGGCTGCAGGCCGACGGCGTCTCCTTCGAGCTGATCCTGGCGGAGAACGGCTCCACCGACGGCACCGCCGCGCTGCTGGCCGACCTCGAGGCGCGCCTCGCGCCGGTGCGCGCGCTCCACCTCGACCGGCCCGACTACGGCGCCGCCCTGCGGATGGGCATCCTGGAGGCCCGGGGCAAGTACGTGGTCTGCGAGGAGATCGACATCTGCGACGTCGACTTCCACCGCCGGGCCCTCTCCCTGCTGCGCGACGACGACGCCGACTTCATCGTGGGCTCCAAGGCCGCGCGGGGCTCGGGCGATCACCGCCCGATCTACCGGCGGGCCGCCACCCGCGTGATGAGCGGGCTGCTCCGGGCCGGCCTCGGCTTCCGTGGCACCGACACCCACGGCCTGAAGGCCTTCCACCGCCTGCGCGTGAGGCCGGTGGTCGAGCGCTGCGTGGTGACCCGGGACCTCTTCGCCAGCGAGCTGGTGATCCGCGCCCAGCGCATGGGCCTGCGGGTGCAGGAGATCCCGGTGGACATCCAGGAGAAGCGCCCGCCCTCGGTGCAGCTGATCCGCCGGGTCCCCGGCGTGTTCCGCAACCTCGGAGAGCTGATCTGGGTGATCCGGGTGAAGGGCGAATGAGCGAGCGCCTCGCCTGCGTCTCCATCGATCTCGACGGGCTCGACTGCTACGCGCGGATCTTCGCCCTGCACCTGCCGCCCCGCGCGGGCCCCGATCCCCTCCACACCGTGGCGGTCCACCGCTTCGGGGAGCTCCTGGCCGAGGCCGACCTGCCGGGCACGGCCTTCGTGATCGGCTCGAGCCTCACCGACTCCCTCGCCCGCAAGGCGATCGCCGAGCTGCACCGGGCCGGCCACGAGCTGGGCAACCACAGCTTCGAGCACGACTACCGGCTCTCGCTCCGCTCGCTCGCCGAGATGCGTCAGGAGGTCGAGGCCGGCGCCGAGGCGATCGCCGGGCTCACCGGCGAGCGGCCGGTGGGCTTCCGCGCCCCCGGCTACAACCTCTCCGCCGGGCTGCTGCAGGCGGTGCGCGAGAGCGGCGCCACCTACGACACCTCCCTCTTCCCCTCGGCGCCCTACCTCGCCGCGCGGGGGCTGGTCCTCGGCGCGATGGCCCTCGGTGGCCGCCCCTCGGCCAGCCACGCGGGGCCGCCGGCCGCCCTCCTGGCCCCGCGGGGGCCCTACCGACCCCACCCCCGCCGCTTCTGGCAGCCGCGCTTCGGCGGGGGAGGCCCCGAGGCGCAGCTGCTCGAGCTGCCGATCACGGTCTGGCCCCTGCTGGGCCTCCCCTTCATCGGGGGCACCCTCACCACCCTGCCCTGGCGGCTGGTGCGGGAGGGCCTGCGGGCCCTGCGCCGGCGCCCCTTCCTCAACCTCGAGCTGCACGCCCTCGACCTGCTGGACCGCAGCGACGGCCTGCCGCCCGAGCTGGCCCGGCGGCAGCGCGATCTGATGGTCCCCGCCCGGGAGAAGGCGCGCCGCCTGCGCGAGGTGCTCGCGTGGATGAAGCGCGATCACGAGATCGTCCGGCTGGATGAGGCCGCCCAAAGGATGGCTTGAGCGCGAGTCGACTTTTCGGGCACTCTTGGTCCTCGAAGCCATGGCCGGAAGGGACCTCACCCGGGCGCTCGTGCCCACCCGCCCCTCTCCGCGCGGAGTGCGCCGCGGCCTTCAGGATCGTCTCAAGCGGAAGATGATCGACTGGACCCTCTCCCAGGGCGGCGACGACCTGGAGGAGCGGGTCAAGAAGCTCCCCTGGCACCAGCTCAACGAGTTCGGGCTCGATCCCTACGGCCTCGATCCCGAGTTCGTGATCGCGGCCATCGCGCCGATCGTCTGGCTCTACCGCAACTACTTCCGGGTCGAGGCCGTCGGCGCCGAGAACATCCCCGACGGCCGGGTCTTCCTGATCGGCAACCACTCCGGGCAGATCCCGATCGACGCGGCGATGGTCGGCATCGCCTCCTTCCTGGAGGCCGATCCCCCGCGGATCATCCGGGCGATGTTCGAGAAGTGGGTCCCCACTCTCCCCTACATCTCCATCGCCTTCGCCCGCCTCGGCCAGGTCGTGGGCACCCCGGAGAACGCCCGCCGCCTGCTGGAGCAGGGCGAGGCCATCCTCGCCTTCCCCGAGGGCGTGCGCGGCATCTCCAAGCCCATCCAGCAGCGCTACCAGCTCGCCGAGTTCGGCCTGGGCTTCATGCGCCTGGCCCTCGAGACGAAGACGCCGATCGTCCCCATCGCCGTGGTCGGCGCCGAGGAGCAGATCATCTCGGTGGGCAACGTGAAGAGCCTGGGCAAGCTCATCGGCATGCCCGCCCTGCCCGTGATCCCCCAGCTGATGGTGCCCTTCCTCGGCTGGCTTCCCCTGCCCACCAAGTACCGGATCTACTTCGGTGAGCCCCTCGAGTTCCGCGGCAACCCCGACGACGAGGACGCGGTGATCGAGGAGAAGGTCCGGGTGGTGAAGAACACGATCCAGACGATGCTGCGGGACGGCCTGCGCAAGCGGGAGTCGATCTTCTTCTAGCCATGAGCGCGGCAACCAAGGACAAGCAGCCCGCGGTGGTGATCACCGGCATCTCGGGCAACCTCGGCCGGACGATCGCCCGGATCCTCCACCGGGACGAGCGGGTGGTCGGCATCGACCGCCGCCCCTTCCGGGGCAAGCCCAAGGACATCGCCCTCCACCGCCTCGACATCCGGCGAAAGAAGACCGGCGACATCTTCCGGCGCGAACCGATCAAGGCCCTGGTCCACATGGGCATCATCCACGACCCGCGCCTCTCCCCCGAGGAGCACCACAGCTTCAACGTGGTGGGTACCCAGCGGATCCTGGAGTACTGCGTGAAGCACGGGGTCAAGAAGGTCATCGTGCTCTCCTCGGCCAACGTCTACGGGCCGGATCCGGACAACTCGAACTTCCTCACCGAGGAGTCGCCCCTGCGCGCCGCCGTGCGCCACGGCGACGTGCGCGACCTGGTCGAGGTCGACATGTACGCCCAGAGCTTCTTCTGGCGGCACCCCGAGGTCGAGACCGTCGTCCTGCGGCCGGTGCACATCGTCGGCCCGAGCGTGAAGAACGCGCCCTCGAACTACCTGCGCCTCAAGCGCCCCTGGCTGATGGCCGGCTTCGACCCCAACGTGCAGCTCATCCACCAGGAGGACGTCGCCCGGGCGATCTGCGCGGCCCTCGAGCCCGGGGTGCGCGGCGTCTTCAACGTGGTGGGCCCCGGCGTCGCGCCCCTCTCCCGCATCCTGAAGATGCTGGGGCGGCGCTCCATCCCGGTGCCCCACTTCGCCGCAGGGCCGATGCTCGAGCGGCTCTGGAAGCTGCGCCTGACCAGCTTCCCGCCCCCCGAGCTCGACCACATCCGCTACCTCTGCGTGGTCGACGGCAGCGCCTTCCAGGCCGCGACGGGCTTCACGCCCTCCAAGACCTTCCTCGACACCGTCCTCTCGGTCGACGGCCCGCGCCTCTGACGAGCGCGGCCGGCGCTACTCGCAGACCGCCCCGGCGGCCAGGTAGTCGCAGTAGCAGGGCCACTCGCTCCCGCCGCCGTCCGCCGTCGGGCAGACGCCGCCGCCCTCGGGGGGCAGCTCCGGGGCGCAGGCCACGGGCAGAGCGTTCGAGGTCCAGCCGCCGTCCGACATCTCGGCGGTGAGGTGATCACAGCAGGCGCCCAGCTCGCTTCGACCCCCCAGGTCCTCGACCAGGAAGTAGCGGGCCTCGGAGGAGGCCACCAGGTTCCGGCTCTCGTCCCAGGCCCAGATCACGAACCAGTAGTCGCCCGGCGCGAGCGGCGGCGCGGTGGTGTTCCAGTCGGGGAGGTCCCGATCGCCGGGCTCGACCCCGTCGTCCCAGTGCAGGCGCCCGACGTCGGAGCGGGTGCCCCCCGTCATCCAGGTCCAGATCGGTGAGGGGCTGACCACGCTCCCCTCCCGCGTGGGCTCGTCGGCGAAGATGGCCGCGTAGACCCGGCGCTGGCCGGAGGGGGTCCAGGTGAAGGCCACCCGGGTCGCGTCGTTCGGGAAGCGATGGCAGCGCAGGGGCTGCTGCAAGGGGATGAGCGAGGTGCCGGCGACGAAGGGGGTCGCGGGCCACCAGGCGTCGTCGAAGAAGGCGCCGAGGTCGCGATCGCCTCCCGAGCCGTCGAAATCCCCCGGCGCGCTGATGGCGCAGCCGGCGAAGACCAGCGCGCAGATCACCAGCAAGTTCACGCAGCGGCGCTCAGATCGCACGGCGCAGCACCCCCATGATGAAGAAGCCATCGATACCTCCTCGCTCCACCGCTCCCACCACCGCGGGGGGTGGCTCGTCGGCCACCGGGATGTCCCGGTCGACGATGTCGTCGATCTTCGGCCCGACGAGCCCGCCGGCCTCGATCGCGAAGCCGATGCGGGAGCGCGGGAAGAAGCGCAGCCCCGCGCCCAGGGTCGCGTAGGCGCCATAGCGCTGCCCGCCGGTCGCCACCAGCCACTCCGGCGGCGCCACCGCGCGGGAGCGGGCCCTCACCCGCATCACGCCCAGCTCGGCGGTGACGTAGGGCCGGGCCCAGACGCCCCCGGCCTCCGGCCAGCGCAGGAGCAGGCCGCCCCGGACGGTGGAGAGCTCGATGCGCTCGGTGTAGTCCCCGAAGAGATCCTTCCAGGTCACCTGGGAGGGGCTCACCCCGGTGGCCAGGCGCAGACCGAAGCCGAAGGTGCCGGAGCGGAAGGCGTAGCCGAGCTGGAGCACCGGGCCGGCCTGCGTGCTCCCGGGGGTGGGCTCGCCCACCGCGGGGTTCTGCTCCGGATAGCTCACCAGGCGCAGGGCCGCGCCGATCTCCAGGGTCTCCTCGGCCCAGGCCACCTGGCGCTTGGAGCGGGGCTTCCAGGTCGCGTCCACCAGATCGAAGGCGGCCCGCCGCGTCAGCTCGAGCACCTCGTCGGCCGAGGCCGAGCCCACCGCCACGTCGCGGAGCACCTGGGCCGTGGTGGCGTCGATGCGCTTGAGGCGCACCTGGGTGACCCGATCGACGTGGATCGAGGAGCCGGTGACGATCTGCTCGGCGCCGAGGGCGCCGGCGATCTGGGTGAGGCAGCCCTCGTCCTCGCAGCCGAGCAGCTGGCGCTGGGCCTCGAGGCCGAGGAGGGAGCGCACGTCGTCCTGGGAGACGACGTGGAAGCGCCCGGTGTCCCGCAGGGCGCCGGCGACCTCCTCCGCGATCAAGGCCGAGAGCTTGGGCGGCGTCCCCCGCGAGAGCAGGTCCATCACCAGCAGGCGGGGGAGCTCCTCTCCCTTGCCCTCCTGTGCACCGGAGGCGGCGGCGGGCGCGCCGGCCAGCGCCAGGAGCAGCGACAGCGCGAGGCACGTGCGGGAGGGTGAGAGCACGAGAAAAAGGATATCGCGTCCCGGGGCGTTTGACACTCGATGGAACCCCTCTCTACGATCGAGGGATGGGAAGCCGGGTCCTCGTCCGCTGGAGTCCTCTCGCCCTCTGCCTCTGCGCGCTCCTCGCACCCTCGGTGCTGGCGCCCTCGTCCGCCTCGGCGCAGGCACGCATCACCAGCAAGCACGCGGCAAAGCTCTCGATCCCCGGCGAGGCCCTCCCCTACATCCGGGTCGGCGCGGCCCGGCCTCTGGCGCTGCAGGTTATCGGGCCCGGCACGCTCACCCTGAACTTCCGCAAGGAGCTGGACGGCCCGCGGGGGCCCACCCTGATCCAGCTGATGCGCAACGGGCGGCAGCTCGCCAAGCTCCGCCTCGCGGCCACGGGGGCCGTCTCCCTGGCCGGCGACGCGGGCCAGGCGGGCGCGCCGCAGAACCGCAAGATCGAGATCCCCGGGGGCAGCCACAAGATCCTGGTGAAGACCCTGGTGCGGGGCCACTACGCCCTGGTCTCCTACGACTTCGTCCTCGACATCGACGAGCTGCCCGACCTCGTCGGGCTCTCCGGCCCGACCCCGCCGGCGCCGCCCGCCGGCGACGACGACCTCGGCGACATCGCCCTGGTCGGCCTCGACGGAACGCCGGTCGGCTCGACCGTGGCGGAGGCGGGCCCGAGCGACGACCTCGACGCGATCCCCCTGGTCGGCCTGACCCCGGATCGAGGAGACGACGACGCCCCGGATCCCGCGAACTCGGACATCGAGCTCGTCGGACTCGTGGACGACGCAGGTCCGGGCGAGACCACGGTGAGCGGCGGCGAGACCGCCGTGGCGGTGAACACGGCCACCTCGGGCACCGAGGTCAGCGTGGACACCTTCAGCGCCAACCGCGGCAGCGGCGCGCTCATCGGCGCCCCCCTCAACCCCGACACGCCGGCCCCCACCCCCAGGAAGCCGGGGACGCTGGTCCTGGGCCTGCGCGGGGTGGCGGCCCGGGTCGGGCTCGGATCGGGCGCGATGGGCGGCGGCCTCGACCTCCTCCTGCGGCTGGGCCTGCTCTCGGGCAAGCTGCTGCTGGGCGTCTCGGTCGACTTCCTCCCGCAGCGGCTCTACCAGCAGCAGCTCCTCACCGGGGGAGCGAGCCAGCGCTTCGACGTCTCGCTCGACGCCCTCCCCATCCTGGCGGGCTTCGTCTACCAGCTCGGCAAGGGCTCCTTGCGCTTCTGGCTGGCTGGCAGCGCCGGCGTGGCCTGGGTGCGGGTGGGCCGGGAGAGTGACACCGCCAGCGCGATCCACCCGGCGGGTGCGCTGGCCTTCGGTCCCGCGCTCCGCCTGGGTCCCGGCCACCTCACCGCGGCGCTGCGGCTGACGGCCAGCCACGGCGGGGTGAAGGATCCGGCGGGCGGCACCGACATCATGAGCGCGGGCACGCTTGCCGGCGCGGGGCTCACCCTGGGCTACGCCCTCGAGCTCTGATCCGGACGGCTACCGCCGGGGTCCCCACCCGAGGGCGGTCTACTTCTGGGACTGGTAGTAGTTGTCGATGATCTGCCGGACCTGGGCGGCGTCCCGGGCCTTGGGCGCGAGCTTCAGGTAGAGCTCGTACTCCCGGACGGCCTCCCGGGCCCGGCCGAGGCTGGCGTAGGCCACCCCGAGGCCCCGGTGGGCCGCGGCGCTGCGTCCATCGAGGAGGATGGCCTTCTCGTACTGCCGGATGGCCTGATCCACCTTGCCCTGCTTGAGGAAGCTGTTCCCGGCCCGGACGTGATCCTTGGCCTTGACCACGGGATCGTCCTCCGCGGCCTCCGGGGCCTTCTCCTCGGCCGGGGGCTCGGCGGGCGGCGGGGGCTTCTTCTCGGCGGTCGCCTGGGGGCTCGTCCCGCCGGCCGGCGCGCTCCCGGTGCGGGTCACCCGCGCCGGCTCTCCCGCGGCCGTCCGGGTCACCCGCTCGCGCCGCTCGGTCCGGCGGGGCGGGGCGCGGCGCTCGGGCTCCTCGGTCTCGGGCGTCTCCTCGGCGGCGGCGCGCTCGTCCTCCACCGGCGCCGCTTCGGCCTCGTCCGCCTCGCCCTCCGCGGGCCCGGCGGCCTCGTCGCCACCCTCGGCGGCCTCACCTTCGGCCCCGGCGGGCGTGCTGCCCTCCCCGGGAGCGGGCTCCACCACGGGCTCCTCCTCCGGCGCCGGATCGGCGGCGGCGGGCGTCTCGTCCCCGTGGAGCGCCTTGCGCAGGGAGACGGGGAGCACCTGGGGGAGGGCGAAGGCCACGATCACGCAGCCGAGCAGGATCACGACCGCGCCGAGGCCGATCCACTTGCCGGCCCCGCCGCCCTGCTCCACGGCGGCCTTGGTGGCGGTGGTGATCTTCGGGCGCGTGGCGCTGGCCGAGGACCGCACCTCGGCGGCGGCCGGAGCGCTGGGCTTCGGCTCGGCGGGGGCCTTCGGGGGCGAGCGCCTGGGCTTCGCGACCGCGATCTCGTCCCGGGTCCCCCCGGCCTGAACGTGGACCCCGTCACCGGTGCTCCCGGAGACCAGCTCGAAGTCTCCGGCGTCGGCGAGCTCGGGGAGCTCGGCCGCCGGCGAGGGCGTATCGACGGTGACCGCCGTGCGGTCGACCTCGCCCTCGGGCGCGAGGCCGGCGGGCGGGATCGAGAGACCGGAGAAGTCCTCCACGGCCACGCCGCCGCCGGCGCCGCTCATGCTGAACGCGCCGGCGGTCGCCTCCTCCACCGGGGGCGGGGCCGGCGGTGGAGGCGGGGGCGCGGTGGCCGCCACCCGGCGGGCCCGGACCGCCTCCACCTCGGGGGAGACCCGGGGATGGAACCAGACCACCGAGACGCCGGCGAGGGAGGTGTCGGGCATCGGCCCGCGAACCTCACCGGGCCGCGGAGGCGCCGCGGCCGCCGCGGCGGGGGGCGCGGGAGGGGGAGGGACGCCGTTACCCGCGGGCGCGGTGGCCGGCGCGGAGGCGGCGGAGGCCGCGGCGGCGGCCTGCTGGGCCATGATCGCCTTGACCTCGTCGGGGATCGCGGTGACCAGGGTGATCGACTCCGGCTGGTCTTCGTCGGCGGTGAGGGCGACCGGCGCCTCGCTGGCGGTGGCCGGCGCGCCCGCCGGCGCGGCTGGCGGCGCCGGGGCCGGCGGAGGATCGAGCGGAGGCTGCGGCGGGAGGGTGACCTCCTCGGTGGAGATCTCGTCCGGGCTTGGCGCCGGCGGCGCCTCGGCGGCCGGCGCTTCGGGCGCAGGCGGCGGCGCCGGGGGCTCCTCCATGGGAACGAGCAGCGCGTTGCACTGCGGACAGGCGTAGGGGACACCCTCGGCGAAGTCCGGCGGCATCGGGAAGTACACCTGGCAGGTGGTGCACAGGCCGTTCATCCCAAGGTTCTCCCAGCGTAGGTGGTCAGCCCGATCGGTTACCGGGTTGGAGCCACGCGTTTGCGCCTCATCAACGGATCGACGATACGGTATGACCTCGGATCGAAGCAACTAAAGCTCATGGAGGATCGCTTGGGCGCCCGGATCGTCATCGGAACCGCCGGTCACATCGATCACGGCAAGTCGTCGCTGGTCGAGGCGCTGACCGGGACCGACCCCGACCGGCTGGCCCAGGAGAAGGCCCGCGGGATCACCCTCGAGCTGGGCTTCGCCCACCTCGACCTGGGGGAGGGCCTCGAGGCCGGCGTCGTCGACGTGCCGGGGCACGAGCGCTTCGTCCGGACGATGGTGGCGGGGGCCGGCGGCATCGACCTGGTGGTCCTGGTGGTGGCGATGGACGAGGGGGTCATGCCCCAGACCCGGGAGCACCTCGACGTCTGCTCGCTCCTGGGCATCGAGCGGGGGGTGATCGCGCTGACCAAGGCCGACCTGGCCGGGAACCTCGACCCCGACTGGGAGGCCCTGGTGCGCGCCGACGTCGAGGAGGCCGTGGCCGGCACCTTCCTCGAGGGGGCGCCGGTGGTGAGGGTCTCGGCCCGCAGCGGCGAGGGCCTCGAGGCGCTCGTGGACACCCTGCGCTCGCTCGCCCGCGAGGTCGGCGGCCGGCGGGACGACGGCCCCCTCTTCCTGCCCATCGATCGGGTCTTCACCCTCGCGGGCTTCGGCACGGTGATCACCGGCACCCTGCGGACCGGCCGGGTGCGGGTCGGCGACACCGTGGAGGTCCTCCCCCGCCAGAAGCAGCCCCGGCAGGTGCGGGTGCGGGGCATCCAGGTCCACGGCGCGGCCGCCGAGGAGGCCCGGGCGGGGCAGCGCACCGCCCTGAACCTGGCCGGCATCGAGACCGCCGCCCTCTCGCGCGGCGAGGTGGTCGCCGAGCCGGACGCACCGGCGACCGGGCACCTCCTGGACGCCCGGGTGCGGCTCCTCGCCACCGCCGGGGGGCCCCTGAAGCAGCGAGCCCGCCTCCACTTCCACATCGGCACGGCGCAGGCGAGCGCCGAGGTCGTCCTCCTCGAGCGCCCAGGCCTCGAGCCGGGCACCAGCCAGCTGGCCCAGGTGCAGCTCGATCGCCCGGTGGCGGTCCTGCCGGGGCAACCCTTCATCCTCCGGGGCAGCCGCATCCTCGAGGGCCGCGGCCGCACCGTCGGCGGCGGCCAGGTGCTCGCCGTGGCGGGCTTCCGCCGCCGGCCCTCCCGCCCCGAGCACGCGCGCTGGCTGGCTCGCCTCGCGGATCCCCGCCTGGAGCAGCGCACCGAGGCCCTCATCCACGCCGCGGGCCCGGCGGGCATCGCCGAGGCGCTCCTGCCCTACCAGGCCGGTGAGGGGCGCCGCGAGATCACCAAGGTGGTCGAGCGCCTGCTCTCCACCGGCGCGGTGATCGTCGCCGAGCCCGACCCCCGCAAGCTCGCCCACCGGGAGGCCCTCGAGGAGCTCGCCGCGCGGGTGCACGAGCGCCTCGAGGCCCACCAGCAGCAGGACCAGACCGGCCTCGGCCTGCCCCTGGCCGAGCTGCAGAGCTCCCTGCCCGGCCCGCCTCCGCCGCGCCTCTTTCGCCGGCTCATCGATCTCCTGCGCGAGGACGAGGCCTACCGGGTCGAGGGAGGCGATCGGATCGCGCTGGCCGGCGGAGGCGCCCGGCAGGAGGACCTCGAGGCCCGGCAGGCGGCGATCCTCGCGTCCCTGGAGGAGGCCGGCCTGGCGCCGCCCCGCCTCGGCGAGCTCGCCGCCCGGCTGGACCTTCCCGAGGACCAGCTGGCGGCGGTACTCTCGCGGCTGACCGCCGAGGGAAAGCTGGTGCGCGTGCGGCGAGACCTCCACTTCGCGACGCGAGCCATCGAGGCCCTCGAGGAGGAGCTCGTCGCCCACCTCGACGAGCACGGGGAGATCACGACCGCCGAGTTCAAGGCCATGACCGGCACCACCCGCAAGCACGCCATCCCCCTGGCCGAGCACTTCGACAACGCGAAGGTCACCCTCCGCAAGGGCGAGGTCCGCGTGCGCCGGGGTCGGAGGCCGGGAGGAGACCCTTGAGCCCCTTCTCCCGCCCCTCCTTCGAGGAGATCCTCGAGAGCCTCCCCGACGCGGTGCTGGTGATCACCGAGGGGTGCATCACCTGGGGCAACGCGGCGTCGCGCTCGCTCCTTCGCCGTGACGCGCTGGCCGGCCTCCCCTTGCGGGAGGTGCTGGCCGAGGGAGAGGACGAGCACCTCGGGCGCCTGACCCGCTTCTGGGAGCAGGGGCTGGGGCTGGAGGGCACCCACCGGATCCTCTTCGTGGACGGGGCGCCGGGCGAGCCGCTCCCCGCCGAGGTGCGCCTGGCCTCGGCCCCCAGCGCGCCCGGCGGCACCTACATCCTCTCGGTCCGGGACGCCCGCCACCCCGCCCGGGTCGAGGGCATCCTCGGTGAGCTGGCCTCCACCGCCGGCAGCTGGGACGCCCGCCTCGACTTCGATCGGCTGATCGATCTCTCCGAGCCGATCTTCCGCACCCTGGGCTGGACGGTGCTCTTCTTCGAGGGCTCCCCCGAGGGCGCCCGGACCCTCCGGATCATGAGCGACCTGCCCCGGGAGCTGCCGATCTGGAACCTGCTGGACGGCCTGCAAAAGGGCGGGCCCTTCACGGCCGAGCAGGTGCCCCTGGTGGCCGAGCTGCTCGAGTCCGGCGAGGCCTGCTTCCTCGACGACTTCCCCCACCGGCTGACCCGCCTCGGGGGCATCGGCGTGCCCCTCGAGAAGGCCGCCGAGGAGGCGGGGATGGCCTACGCGGCCTGGGTCCCCCTGCGCGCCGAGGGCGAGCCGCACCGCCTGGTCGTGGTGGTCGCCCGCGACCTGACCGAGTACGACTTCCTGGTCGTCCGGCTCTTCGCGGCGCAGGTCGCCAACTCCCTGCGCATCGGCCGCCTCCAGCGGGAGCTGGTCCACCGGGAGCGCCTCGCCGCGGTGGGCGAGATGTCGGCGGTGCTCGCCCACGAGGTCCGCAACCCCCTCGGGGTGATCTTCAACGTCGTCGGCGGTCTGCGGCGGAGGCTCAGCGACGAGCCCACCCTCCTGCGCCTGGTGGAGATCCTCGCCGAGGAGAGCGAGCGCCTGAAGATCCTGGTGGGAGACCTGCTCGACTACTCCCGCCCCTACACCCCCGAGCTGCAGCCCGTGGACCTGCCCGCGCTGATCGACGCCACCCTGGCCGGCCTCGACGCCGTCGACGAGGAGGGCCTCGGGGAGCGCGAGCTCGTCCGCGACTTCCCCGAGCACCGGGTCGAGGCCGAGCTGGATCCCGAGCTGCTGCGCCGGGCGCTGGGCAACCTCTTCCTCAACGCCTTCCAGCACACCGCGGCGGGGGGGCGCATCGAGCTCTCCCTCACCGTCCGCGGCGGCGACCTCCACCTGCGGGTGCGCAACGACGGACCGGCCATCGAGGAGGAGCACGCCCCCAAGATCTTCCGGCCCTTCTTCACCACCCGGCCCCGGGGGACCGGCCTGGGTCTGGCCGTGGCCCGCCGGATCGCCGAGGATCTGCGCGGGGAGCTGGTGCTGGAGTCGAACGACCCGGTGTGCTTCCGGCTCTCTCTCCCGCTGAAGCAGAGGTGATCGCTCGATGGCGAACCGCTCGAACATCCTGGTGGTCGATGACCAGGTCAACATGCGCGCCACCACGGCGCTCATGCTCGAGTCGGCCGGCTACGCCGTGATCGAGGCCGAGAGCGGCGCGGCCGCCCTCGAGGTCCTGCAGGAGAAGACGGTGGACGTGGTGATCACCGACCTGCGGATGGCGCCGATGACCGGCATCGAGCTGGTGGAGAAGGTCAAGGAGGTCTCCTCCACCATCCAGGTCATCGTGATGACGGCCTACGGCTCGGTGGACAGCGCGGTGGACGCCATGCGGCGCGGCGCCACCGACTACCTCCAGAAGCCCTTCTCGGAGGAGGAGCTCCTGCTGCGGGTGCAGCGCGCCGTGGAGCAGCGGCGCCTGATCGCCGAGGTCGGGGTCCTCGCCGACGAGTTCCGGGCCCGCTACAAGGTCGAGAACATCATCGGCCGCAGCCCGGCCCTGCGGGAGCTCCTGGCGCGGGTGGTGCGGGTCGCCCCCAGCCAGGCGACGGTGCTGATCACCGGCGAGTCGGGCACCGGCAAGGAGCTCATCGCCCGGGCCATCCACGCCAACTCCCGGCGCTCGGACCGCCCCTTCGTCCCGGTGAACTGCGCGGCCATCAACGAGCAGCTCCTGGAGAGCGAGCTCTTCGGTCACGTGCGCGGCTCCTTCACCGGCGCGAACGCGACCCGGCGGGGGCTCTTCGAGGAGGCCGAGGGCGGCACCTTCTTCTTCGACGAGATCGCCGAGACCTCGATGAACTTCCAGGCCAAGCTCCTGCGGACCATCCAGGAGGGGGAGATCCGGCGGGTCGGTGAGAACGCCGCCATCCAGGTCGACGCCCGGATCATCGCCGCCACCAACGTCGATCTCCCCAAGGCGATCGAGGCCAAGGAGTTCCGCGAGGACCTCTACTACCGCCTGGCCGTGGTCCCGATCCGGGTCCCTCCCCTGCGAGAGCGCAGCGAGGACATCCCCCTGCTCGCCGAGCACTTCCTCGCCCGCTACAACAAGATCAACCGCACGGCGCTGAAGTGGCACCGCAGCGCCCTCGAGCGCCTGATGGAGCAGGACTTACCGGGCAACGTCCGCCAGCTCGAGAACCTGGTCGAGCAGGCCGCCGCGCTCTCGACCTCCGAGGTGATCAACGCGGACGATCTGGCCTCGAGCACCCGGGAGCGCCCGGTCAGCCCCACCCTGGCGATCCGGGACGAGGGCGGGCGCCTGCGCTCGCTCGCCGACGTCGTGGCGACCGCCGAGGCGGAGGCCATCCAGGCGGCGCTCGCGGTGCACCGCGGCAACCTGGAGAAGGCCGCGACGACCCTCGGCGTCTCGCACACGACGCTTTGGCGTAAGATGAGGAAGCTGGGCATCGAGCGCAGCTAGGCCAGGAGGAAACTCACATGCACCGCCACATCTCCGTCCTCGTCCTGACCGGGCTCTTCTTCCTCCTCTCCGCGGCCTGCGGTGGGGGAAACGCCACCTTCTCCGTGCGCGAGAGCGTCGAGCAGCTCCACGTCACCCACGCGCAACCCGGCACCACCCTGGTGCTCGAGCAGCGCGGCGAGGAGATCGCCCGGGGCACCGTCGATGGCCTCGGCAGCCTGGTCTTCCGGGAGGTCCCGCCGGGCGAGAAGTACCGGATCCGCACCGAGGGGGTGGAGCCCGAGGAGCGCAGCGACAAGCTCACCGTGATGAGCGAGGCGGAGAGCCTCCCCGAGCCGGCCTTCTATGCCGGGCAGGTGCTCCAGCCCGGCTTCAACTACCTCGAGACCCGGGACGGCACTCTCCTCTCGGCCTACGTGAACCTCCCCGGCCCCGTCGAGGACGGCCCCTACCCCACTCTGGTGAACTACTCGGGCTACAGCCCCTCGAAGCCCGGCGAGCCCATCGACCCGGCCCTCGAGGCCCTCTGCGACGACTACCCCGTCCTCTGTGACTCCCCCACCTATCCGTCCGGGATCATCGGCGGGATGATGGGCTACGCCACCGTGGGCGTGAACATCCGCGGCACCGGCTGCAGCGGCGGCGCCTACGACTTCTTCGAGACCCTCCAGCGCCTCGACGGCTACGACGTGATCGAGACGGTGGCCGCGCAGAGCTGGGTCAAGGGCAACAAGGTCGGCATGGTCGGCCTCTCCTACCCGGGCATCTCCCAGCTCTTCACCGCCCGCGAGCGGCCGCCCTCCCTGGCGGCGATCGCGCCCCTCTCGGTGATCGGCAACACCATGACCACCCTCGCCGCCGGAGGGATCCTCAACGACGGCTTCGCCATCATGTGGGCCGACCGGGTCAGCGATCGCGCCCGCCCCTACGCCCAGGGCTGGGAGCAGGGCATGGTCGACGCCGGCGACACCCAGTGCGAGGAGAACCAGCTCCTCCACGATCAGATGATCGACGCGGTGGAGAAGGCCTACGAGAACCCCTACTACACCGACGAGGTGGGCGGCCCGGTGAACCCCTCCCTCTTCGTGGACATGATCGACGTGCCGGTCTTCACCGCCAACGCCTGGCAGGACGAGCAGACCGGGCCGGGCTTCGCGGTCCTCCTCGACCGCTTCACCAGCTCTCCCTACGTGCGGCGCACCGTCTACAACGGCGTCCACCCGGACGGCTACGCCCCCCAGATCCTGATGGAGTGGAAGGCCTTCTTCGACATCTACGTCGCCGAGGAGATCACCCAGATCGATCCCTTCCTGCGCAACTTCGGCCCCACCCTGGTGGCCGAGATCTTCGGCGGTCCGGTGCCGATGCCGCCGGATCGCTTCCCCGCGGGCACCTCCCTGGCCGATGCCCGGGCGGAGTTCGAGGCGACCGATCCGGTGCGGGTGATCTTCGAGTCGGGCTCCGGCGAGCAGGCCGCCGTCGGGCTCCCCGCCGGCGGCTTCGAGGTCTCCTTCCCCGAGTGGCCGGTGCCGGGCATCGCGCCGGCCCGCTACTACTTCCAGGCCGACGGCAGCCTCGCCTCGACCGCGCCGGCCGAGGCGGCGGCGGCCTCCACCTTCACCCTCGACCCGGCCGAGGGGCAGGAGGGGATCCTCGCGGCGGGCTCGGGCATCTGGGATCAGCTGCCCGTCTGGGACTGGAAGGAGCGGGGCCCGGCGAACGCGGTGGCCTGGGTGAGCGAGGCGCTCACCGAGGACACGGTGATGATCGGCCACGCCAGCATCGACCTCTTCGTGAAGGCCAGCGGCGAGGACGCGGACCTCGAGGTGACCCTCTCCGAGGTCCGCCCCGACGGCGAGGAGATGTACGTGCAGAACGGCTGGCTGCGCCTCTCCCACCGCAAGCTCCAGCCCGAGTCCACCGAGCTGGTCCCCGTGCAGTCCCACAAGCTGGAGGACGTGGAGCCCCTGGCGGCCGGGCAGTGGAACGAGGCCCGGATCCCTCTCGAGGCCTTCGCCCACGTCTTCCGGGCCGGCTCCCGGATCCGCATCAGCGTGGACACCCCCGGCGGCAGCCGGGCCGACTGGCGCTTCAACCTCCTCGAGTGGACGACCCCGCCCGAGGTGCAGATCGCCCACCAGGCCGGCGAGGCCTCGAGCGTGCTCCTGCCGGTGGTGCCGGGGATCGCGGTGCCGACCGCGCTGCCGGCCTGCCCGAGCCTGCGCGGTCAGCCCTGCCGGACCTACGCGCCCTACACCAACACGGCCGCGCCCTAGCGGACCACGAGGTCCTGGATCCACGGGACGTCCGCCGGTGTCCCGGCGTTGATCTCGTCCTTCCAGCCCAGGTCGTCCATCCGCTCGAAGTCCCGGGTGATCACCTCGAAGTAGGACGAGGCCAGGCCGGCGTAGGCCCGGGGACCGGAGCAGTTCTCGACCGCGACCACCATCAGCCGGGGCTGGCCGGTGGCGACGTGGAGGACGTGGCCCACCGGGTTGCCCGCCTCGTCGGTCGGCTGGGTGTGCACGTCGGCGATGGTCGGGTCGAGCTTCACCGCCCCGGCCAGATCGAAGTAGAGGCCGGCGTACCAGCCCTCGAGGCCGGCGGGATCTCCGCAGCCCCACTGGATGGCCACGGCCTGGTTCACGAAGGCCAGCTGCTCGGCGGTGAAGGGCTGGCCCGTCCGCTGGTGCTCGGCCATGGACCGGAGGGTCCGGGCCACGACCTCCAGGTCGACGAAGTAGCCCACGATCCGCTCCTGCAGCCAGGGCGCGGCCGAGAGGTCGAGGGACTCGGCCATCGCCGCGCCGTGGTTCGCGAGGCCGACGAGGGCCCCGTAGAAGGCCGGGTAGGGATCGACGTAGGCGTCCGGGAACTCACAGCTGGTGCCCCCGGTGTAGGACTGCTTGGCGTAGAGGATGGTGTCGTGGCGCAGCTCGGCCCAGGAGGCGAGCTGGGTGTTCAGCAGGCGACGCCCCCAGGCCTCGCTGGCGGCCACCGCCGGGAGGCCCACCGCCGCGGGATCCTTCACCTCGGCGCCGGGAGAGAGCGCGCGCAGGGCGCCGAGCCAGCGGTTGTAGAGGTTGGCCTCCCAGAACGAGGTACCGTGAGCCTCGACCAGCACTCGCATGGACGCGAGATCCTCGGCGTAGTCGAAGGTCCGCAGCTCGTCCGCCAGGAGCGCGCCGGCCTGGTCGTTCTTCAGCGCCGCGAAGGCGGCGTCGAGGGGGTCCGGCATCATCCGCCTCACCGTGCCCTGCTTCACCCGGTCGTAGACGACGTTGGAGAAGACGTGGGAGTCGACCACGTAGCGCTGCCCGAAGAGGAGGTAGGTCGAGGAGAGGGGCATCGTCCCCTCTCCCAGCCCGTTGATCATGATGTGACTGGAGATCCGCTGGGTGCCGTAGCCCCCGTCGACGATGGCCTGGGCGATGGCGCCGTCGTCGAGGGTGGCGAGCTCGCCCAGGGCCGAGACCCCCAGGTCGGCCATCAGCGCCTCGGCCTGGGGCGGGGTCATGTTGTCCGACTCGCCGACGAAGGCCCGGATCGCGGCGTCGATGCGTCGCCACCGCGAGAGCCCCGTGCTCTCCATCAGGAGGTTCAGGCCGAGGGCGGCCTCGAGCTGCCGGCGCCGGAAGAGCTGGCTGTGGTCCGGCTGGGTCTCGATGATCCGGAAGTCGATCCGCCCGAGCCACATCATCGCCCGGAAGTAGCGGGAGAGCTCCACGCTGTCGGTGTAGTGACCCCGCGGGGTGAACTGCGAGAAGTCCAGGTCGCGGTCGAGGCCGAAGAGGCGCTTGCGCTCCCAGCCGGAGGCCGCCGTCGCGGCCTCGAAGAGCGCCTTCACCTCCGACTCCCTCGCCCCGGCCACCGGCGCCTTCAGGTCGCCCTCCAGGAGGCTGGCGGCGACGGCCAGGTAGAGGTCGACGTCCTCCCGGGCCTCGGCCGGCAGGCCCGCCGGCGCGCCCCCGGCCAGCCCCGCGCGCATGCCCTCGAGGAGCGCGCGCAGCTCGGGGATCAGGGAGGCCTGCTCGACGGCCGCGAGGATCGCGTCGTAGGAGCGGTGGACCGCGTGGAGGATCGAGTCGGCCGAGATGAAGAGGGGGAGATCCTCGGCGTAGAGGGTCTCGTAGCCGTAGACGAAGCTGGGGAAGTGCTTGCGCTCGGAGATCACCAGCCCCTCCCGGGAGAGGACGGCGAGCTCGTCGGCGTCCAGCTCGAGGGCCGAGGCCTGGACGATCCCCAGGTTCTGGGCGTCCAGGGGCTCGTAGGCCAGCGGCCCGGGGCGCTCGAGGGCGTAGCGGGCGAGGAAGGCGTCGGCGTCGAGGCCCCTCACCTCGGCGAGGGCCTGCTCGAGGGCCGCGGCCTCGGCGGCCTGTCCGGCGGAGGGGGCCAGGTCGACCCCCTGCCCCGGATCGCTCGGGCCCTCCTCGGCGCCGGGGCAGCCGGGGGCCAGGAGGAGCAGGAAGGCAGCCATCATCGGGGACAGGCTCTGGTGCTTCATCTCGTTTCACTTTTCTTCGGGGAGGGGCCTCCAGAGGCAGCAGGGAACATGCCAGCCGCTCCACGGCCTCCGGAAACCCATAAGGCTCCGTTTTTATTGGATGACCTTCCGGTCAGCGGAACCCCCGGGTGCTTCGAGATCCGAGGGCAACCACAGATCTTCGAGCCGATGCGCAGGGATCCCTATCTATAAAAATGAATCGATCCTGGAACCAATTGATCCATCTGCGGCTCCCATACTCAGGCCGGACTGGTTCGGGAGCACTGGTTCGCCGCCATAGGGAGTCGAATTACGTCCAGTGAGTCCATCCTCCGGGGGGCCCGAGGTGAAGCGGATGGAGCCGCGGAAACCGAGCCGCGCGCGAAGATCCTGTTGATCGACGACAGCCTGACGGTCCGCGCCGCGGCCCGCCGGGAGCTCGAGGGCGACAACTACCGGGTCATCGAGACCGACAACCCCATCGCCGTGCCCTACATCGTCTGGAAGGAGCGGCCCGATCTGCTCCTCCTGGACGTGAACATGCCGGCGATGAACGGGGATCAGGTCGCCAAGCTGATGGGCCTCGAGACCCGCAAGCAGGTGATCATCCTCCTCTATTCGTCCCTCGGCCTCACCGAGCTGCGGCGCCTGGCCCGGCTCTGCGGCGCCGACGGCAGCATCCAGAAGACCGGCCGCCCGGGTGAGCTCGTGGAGGCCCTGAGGAAGTGGGTCGAGTGAGCCCACCCTCCGCGACCTTCGAGGCGCTGGTCTTTCAGCTCGGCGAGGAGCTCGCGGCCTTTCCCCTGGCGGCGGTGCAGGAGGTCGTCCCGATCGCGACGACGGTCGAGCTCCCCGAGAGCCCCGCGTGGGTGGTCGGCGTGATGGACGTCCGGGGTGAGCTGGTGCCGGTGCTCGACGTCTGGAGCCGCATCCACCAGCGCGAGCGAGCGCTGGAGCTCTCCGATCAGGTGATCGTCTGCGAGAGCGGGACCCGCCGGGTCGGCCTGCTGGTGCAGGACGTCCACCAGGTGCAGACGATCGTGCCCGAGCGGCTGATCGCCGACCCGGGATCGGTGGAGGCCGCCGCCTACCTCCTGGGCGCCTACCCGGCCGCCGAGGGCTCCCTGCTCGTCCTCGACGTGGACCGCCTGGTGCAGCGCTCCGACCTGCCCGAGGAGCCGGAGGCATGAGCAACGCCTTCGCGGCGCTCGAGGCCCGGATCCTCGCGGTCCATGGCCTGCGTCCGCGCCGGGACTGGCCCCAGGCCATCCCCCGGGGCCTCGAGGCCCTCGCCGGCGAGGAGTCCACCAGCGCCGGGGAGGTGCTGCGCAGACTGAGTGACGAGCCCGCGCTCCTCGACCGGCTGATGGCCTACCTCACGGTGGGCGAGACCCACTTCTATCGCCACGCCCGTCACTTCGACCGGCTGGTGAACCGGCTCGCCGAGCGGGCCGGGGACGACTCCCCGATCACCCTCTGGTCCGCGGGCTGCGCCTCCGGCGAGGAGCCCTACTCCATGGCCATCGCCCTGGCCGCCCGCTTCGGCCGCGGGGTGCTCGGCCGGGTGCGCATCCTGGCCAACGACCTCTCGAACCACTCGGTCGAGCGGGCCCGGAGGGCCGAGTACGGCGCCTGGTCCTTCCGGGGCACGCCGGCCTGGGTCCTGGCCCACTACTTCCGGGAGGGGGCCCGGGGAAAGCTCTCCCTGGAGCCCGAGATCCGCAAGGCCGTCTCCCTCCGCCACGCCAGCATCGAGGCCTTCGCCGCCGAGCAGGCCGCCGGCTCGCTGGAGGTGATCTTCTTCCGCAACGTGGGGATCTACCTGGATCCGAGCGCGTTGGAGCGGATCTTCCGGGCCCTGCACCGGGCGCTCGCGCCCGGGGGCCTGCTGATGATCGCCCCCTCGGATCCCCGCCCCCCGGCCACCCTCTTCACCTCCCTGGAGGACGCCGGGACGATCCACGCCCGGCGCCAGGAGGTGGATGCCCGCGCGGAGGCACCTCGCGGCTCGACGGTGAGCACGGTGACCTCAAGCCGGACCCCCTCCCGGAGCCGGAGGCCCTGGGAGAGCGAGATCCACCGGCGCCCCCTCCCTGCGGCGCCGGCCCCGAGCGCTCCGGCCACGCCCGCGCCCGCCCCGGCGAAGGTGGAGGTCGGCCTCGATCCCCTGGCCGAGATCGAGCGCATGGGCGACGCCGGCGAGATCGACGCCGCCCTGGCCCTGCTCACCCGCCTGATCGAGGCCGATCCCACCGCGGCCGAGGCCCTCTCCATCCGCGGCCGGATGCACGTCTCCCGGGGCGCCCACGACGCCGCCATCGCCGACCTGCGGCAGGCGCTCTTCATCGATCCGGACCACCACCTCGCCCGCTACTGGTACGCCCTGGCCCTCTCCAGCGGCGGCGCGCCGGGCCGGGCCCTGGGCCAGCTCCGTGACCTCCAGCAGCGCATCGCCACCCGGGATCCGGAGGACGCGCTCGAGGACGGCCTGACCACCGCCGGCGATCTGCGCTCGGCCATCACCGCGCTGGAGGCGCGCTTCCGATGAGCTTCGACGCCAAGCACCTCGCGGTCCTTCGCCGCCGGGCCGAGCGGATCGCCCGCCGGACGAGCGAGGACGACGGCCGGGTCATCTCGGCCCTCGTCTGCTCCTTCCGGGTGGGGAGAGAGGTCTTCGCCATCGACGCCCGCGCTCTGCGCGAGGTCCTGCCCGCGCAGCCCCTCACCCACCTCCCCGACCTTCCCCCGTGGATCTCGGGGGTCATCCAGCTGCGCTCCGAGATCCTCTCGGTGATCGATCTCGGGGTCTGGCTGCAGGTCGAGGGGCGCGACACTCCTTCTCATCTCGTCATCCTCGAGGGGAGCCGGGGCGCCCTCGCCCTGGCCGTCGAGGAGGTCCTCGGGCTGCGGCCCCTCTACGAAGACGAGCTCATCGACGTGGCCGAGGCCGAGGCCGGCGGCCGCCCGGCGGTCACCCGGATGAGCCAGGACCTCGTCTCCATCCTCGATCCCCGAATCCTTCTGAAGAGAGAGGACCTCGTCCTCGAATGAACCGTCCTCGAGACCGGAGGTAGCTGCCTTGCGTTGGACCATCACCCGTCGAATCGGAGCCCTCATCCTCCTGATGCAGGCGCTCTTCCTGGGCGCCATCATCGTTCAGCTCATGGGTGCGGGCGCGATCCGTGAGGCGCTGACCACGAGCCGCGCCCACGCCACCCGCACCCGCGACGTGACCGTACGGATGGCCCTCCGGGCCAAGAACGCCGAGCTCTCGGCCATCCAGGTGCAGCAGTGGCTGACCGACATCTCCGCCACCCGGGGACAGGACGGCCTGGACGACGGCTTCGACCAGGCCGAGCGACACGCGGTCGCCCTCCGCGAGGCCCTCGAGGCCTTCCGCGCCCACTACCAGGAGGCCGGGGACGATGAGGGGGTCCGGCGGATCGAGGACACCAAGATCGCCTTCGAGAGCTACTACGACCAGGGCAAGAAGATGGCCCGCGCCTACATCGACGGCGGCTCCAGCGCCGGCAACGCCCTGATGAGTGACTTCGACGCGGTGGCCGTGACCTTCTCGCAGCGCTTCCATCCCCTGGTCGCGGAGCACGTCGCCGCGCTCGACCACAGCATGGGCGAGATCGATCAAACCTTCGGCACCATCGACGACACCATCGCCGAGGCCATCTCCACCATCCGCATCGCGCTCCTCCTCGCGATCGTGGTCGGCGTGGTGGTCCTGTTGGTGGTCCGCCAGATCGCCCGCCCCATCGTCACGATCGCGGAGGAGGCCCAGCGCATGGCCGAGGGCAACCTCGACGCCCTGCATATCGAGGCCACTTCCCGTAGCGACGAGGTGGGCGTCCTGCAGAACTCCTTCGTCTCGATGGCCACCAGCCTCCGCAGCGTGATCCACAGCCTGCGGGACAGCGTGGTGCAGGTCTCCTCGAGCTCCGCCCAGATCAGCTCGATCGCCAAGGAGTACTCGGCGACGGCGGCCGAGCAGGCCTCCTCCTTCGCCCAGGTCAGCACCACGGTCGAAGAACTCTCCCAGACCGGCAAGGCCGCCGCCGAGAACGCCCGCCGGGTGGTGGACGCCGCGGTGGAGGCCGCGGACAGCGCCCAGGGCGGCATCGAGGCCATCGGCAACGCCGTGGGCACCGTGGACACCATCGGGGCGCGGGTCGAGTCGATCGCGGAGAAGATCCTCGAGCTGCGGGAGCGCAACGCCCAGATCGGCGAGATCGGCGAGACGGTCAACGACCTGGCCGAGCAGTCGAACCTCCTGGCCGTGAACGCCGGCATCGAGGCCGCCAAGGCCGGGGAGCACGGGCGGGGCTTCTCGGTCGTGGCCACCGAGGTGCGCAACCTCGCCGAGCAGAGCAAGAAGGCCACCCAGCAGATCCGCGGCATCCTGGCCGAGATCCAGCGGGCGACCGACAGCGTGGTGATGGCCACCGAGGAGGGCACCAAGCGGGCCACCGACGGCCGGGCCGCCATCGACACGGTGCGCAAGGTGGTCGAGTTCTTCGTCTCCGTGGTCGAGGAGAACGCCGATCGCGCCCGGCAGATCCACGGCACGACCAACCAGCAGGCCTCGGGGATCGAGCAGATCTCGAGCGCCCTGCGGGAGCTCACCCAGGCGGGCCGCGAGAACCTCGCCGGCATCGAGTCCCTGGAGTCGGCCGCCACCGACCTGACCGCCTTCGCCTCCAGCGCGAAGGAGATGGTCGAGCGCTACCGCATCGGATGACGACGCCCGACCCAGAGCTCCTCGCGGTCTTCCGCGAAGAGGTGAGCGACGCCATCGAGACCCTCCTCTCCGCGCTCGACGCGCTGGAGAAGGCGGGCTCGGTGGAGGACGCGCTCGCGCAGGTCCGGGTGGTGCGGCGGGTCGTCCACAACATCAAGGGCGCCGCCCGGGCCGTCAGCCTGGACATGATCGAGCTGCTCACGCACGCCCTCGAGGACGGGCTGGGCGAGTCGCTCGCCGCGGAGCAGGCCCCGCCGGCCGCGATGGTGGCGCTCCTCCACCGCGCCGTCCCCCTCATCGAGGCGGCCCTGGACGACCCGGAGGCCCGGGATCGGATCCTGGCGCTGGTCCAGGAGATCGCCGAGCTCTCCTCCCCCCCGGGGGAGCGCCCGGCCACCCCCGGCCGGAAGAAGCGCGCGAAGCGCAAGACCCGGAAGACCGCACCGGCGGAGGCCGAGGCCCGGACCGAGCTGGAGGACGAGGCCGCCCTCGACGCGCGCAGCACGACCATCCGGGTGAGGCCCGAGCGCCTCGATCGCCTGATGGACTACTCCGGCGAGCTCCTCGCCCTGCAGAACCGGCGCCGGGCCCAGCACCGCGAGCTCGACGAGCTCGAGGCCCACCTCGGCGACACCATCGCGACCCTCCCGCCGGGCGAGCGGGGCCTCTTCCGCGAGGTCCACCACCGGCTCGAGGCGCTGCTTCGACGCAACGTCCAGGAGCTGCAGCAGTGGGAGCGGGTCACCCTGGGCTTCAAGGAGTCGGTGAGCGCGATGCGGATGCGGCCCCTGGCCGACTTCGTCCCGCGCTGGCGCCAGGTGGTGGACCGGGCGGCCGCGGCCCTCGACCTGCCGGTGCGCTTCACCGCCGACGTGGGCCAGATCGAGATCGATCGCCAGATCCTCGATGGCCTCTGGGATCCCCTCATGCACCTCCTCCACAACGCCGTGGGTCACGGCCTCGCCCGCGCCGCCCAGGAGGGCCGCGGCGACGCGGCCGGCCGGGTCCACCTGCGGGCCCGGACCGTCGGCAACCAGGTTGAGCTCGACCTCTGCGACGACGGGATGGGCATCGATCTCGAGCGGGTCCGCGAGCGGGGGGTGGAGACCGGGCTCCTCGAGGCCGCCGACGCGCAAGCCGCGACCGAAGACGAGCTGATCGAGCTGCTCTTCCTCCCCGGCTTCAGCACCGCCCGGGACGTGACCCGGGTGAGCGGCCGCGGCGTCGGGCTGGACGTGGTCCGCAGCCGGGTCGGCGAGCTCGGCGGCAACGTCACCCTCTCGACCTCCTCCATGCTGGGGGGGGCCAGCTTCCGGCTGACCATCCCGGCCAGCGTGGTCTCGATCCGGGGCCTGCTGGTGAACGCGGCGGGCACCACCTACGTCCTCCCGCACGCCAACGTGCGGCGCACCCTGCGCATCTCCTCCGATCTGGTCCGCTCGACCTCCGGGGGTGACGCCCTGGAGGAGAAGGGCGCCTCCCCCCTGCGCCTGCGCTGGCTCTCCGCCCTCATGCAGCACCCCCCCGGCGAGGACTCCGGCCAGCTGGTGATCGTCGAGGTCCAGACGGGCAACCGATCCCTGGGCCTGGTGGTCGACGAGGTCGCCGGAGAGGAGGAGCTGGTCACCCGCCCCTTGCCCTGGAACCTGGTCCGGATCAGGGGCGTGGCCGGGATGGTGGTGCTGGGCAGCGGCACCCTCGCCGCGGTGGTCGACGTCGAGGGCCTGCTCGAGCGCGCCTCCCTCGACAAGGGGCAGGCCCTGAGGGCCGCCCAGGAGCGGCGGGTGCGGCCGCGCCACCGGCTGCTGGTGGTGGACGACTCCCTGACCAGCCGCACCCTCGAGCGGAACATCCTGGAGGCGGCCGGCTACGAGGTGGAGATCGCCGTCAACGGCAGCGAGGGCTGGCAGCGGCTCCAGGAGCTCCCCGTGGACCTCGTCGTCTCGGACGTCGAGATGCCCGAGATGAACGGCTTCGAGCTCACCCGGCAGATCCGGGCCCACCCCGAGTTCGAGCGCCTCCCGGTGATCCTCGTGACCAGCCTGGATCGCCCGGAGGACCTCGCGGCGGGCGCCGCCGCCGGCGCGGACGAGTACGTGGTCAAGGGGCGCTTCGATCACGAGAAGCTCCTGGAGGCCGTGCAGCGGCTGCTCGGTGCCCATGCCTAGGTCGGTCCTGATCGTCGACGACTCCCCCACGGCCCGCCTCGCCCTGAAGCGTGCCCTGGAGGGATCGGAGCTGCAGGTGGTCGGCGCGGTCGCCACCGGCGGGGAGGCCCTCGAGTCCGTCGAGCGTCTCCGGCCGGACATCGTCACGATGGACCTCTTCCTGGGGAAGGACGACGGGGTGGAGGTCACCCGGAGCATCATGGAGCGCTGCCCCACGCCGATCCTGGTGGTGACCAGCGCCGACACCAGTGACGCCGAGCTCTCCTTCCGGATCGTGGGCGCCGGAGCCCTGGACGTCTTCCCCAAGCTGCCGGGGGCGGGCCACGCCGAGTACGAGCGGCAGCGCCGGCAGCTGATCCGGCGCCTGCAGCTGCTCTCGGAGGTCCCGGTGGTCACCCGCCACCGGCGCGAGGAGCGGGAGCGGCGTCACCGCCGCGCCCCGCCCGCCGCGCCCGTCCCGCGTGAGCCGCGCGGCCTGGGCGAGCGCTCGGAGGCGCCGACCCTCGGCCTGCGGGTCGGCCCCCATCCCAACGCCCGCCTGATCGTCATCGGCGCCTCCACCGGAGGGCCGCCCGAGCTGGAGCGGCTGCTCTCCCGCCTACCCGCTCCCTATCCCCTGCCGATCGTCCTCGTTCAGCACATCTCCGAGGGCTTCGCGGGGCCCCTGGCCGACTGGCTCTCCACCAGCACCGGCCACCGGGTGGTGGTGGCCGAGCGGAGCCTCTTCCCCGAGCCGGGGCTGGTGATCCTGGCGCCGGACGACCGGCACCTGGTCCTCACCTCCTCGGGGCGGCTGCAGCCCACCAGCGAGGAGGTGCCGGGGCACAACCGCCCCTCGATCGATCACTTCTTCTCCTCGGTCGCCGCGACCCAACCCGGGGGCACCCTGGGCATCCTCCTCACCGGCATGGGCCGGGACGGCGCCCGGGGGCTGGCCGCGCTCAAGCGCGCCGGCGGGATCACGATCGTGCAGGATCCCGACTCGGCGCTGCTCTCCAGCATGCCCCGGGCCGCCCTGGAGGAGGAGCCCACCGCCCTGGTGGCCGAACCAGGGCGGATCGCGGACTACCTGCGCGACCTCGAGGTCTAGCGCTGGACCACCGCGACCGGATGCGGGCCGGTCTTGAAGGTGCTGCGGACCGAGTCCTGGGCGAAGGAGCTGACCTTGGCCGGCCAGAGGCCGAGGAGGAGCACCGCCAGGGTGGCGATCACCAGACCGGTGCCGAAGGCGGCGCCGAAGCGGCGGGGGGCGGCGCCCTCCTCCGCCTGCTCCACCGCGGGCTTCATGTACATGTAGACCACCACCCGCAGGTAGTAGTACGCGCCCAGCACGCTCGCGAGGATGCTGATCACCGCCAGGATGTAGAGCGGCCGCTGCATGGTCTCGCTGTGCGCCGCGGTCTGGAAGAGAGCCCGGAAGATGTCGAGCTTGGCGATGAAGCCGCCGGTGGGCGGCACGCCCGCCAGGGAGAGCATGAAGACGGTCATCGCGAAGGCCAGGGCCGGGTGCTTGCTCGCCAGCCCGGCGACCTCGTCGATGTGGCCGGTGGCCTGCTGCCCCTCGCTGCGCTTCTTCTCCACCGCGCCGACCACCGCGAAGGCCCCGATGGAGGTCGCCGCGTAGACCAGCAGGTAGAAGAGCACGCTGGAGGTGAGGGCCGGGCCACCCCAGGCCGCGGCGACCACGGCCAGGAGGGCGTAGCCGGCGTGGGCGATGGAGGAGTAGGCCAGCATCCGCTTCACGTTGTCCTGCACCAGGGCCAGGGCGTTGCCCAGGACCACGGTGAGCAGGGCCAGCACGTAGAGGATCTGTCCCCAGCCGCCGTCGCCCACGGAGATCGAGGGCGCGGGCAGGGCCACCAGGAGCAGGCGCAGGAAGGCCGCGAAGGCCGCCGCCTTCACGCCCGCCGCCATGAAGGCGGTGGTGGGGGTCGGGGCGCCCTCGTAGACGTCCGGCGTCCACATGTGGAAGGGCACCGCCGCGATCTTGAAGGCGAAGCCCACCGCGGCGAGTCCGGCGCCGGTGAGGAAGAGGCCCGAGACCTCTCCGCGGGCGCCGGCGGCGATGCCGGCCAGGTCGAGGTGACCGGTGTCCACGTAGAGGAGGGCCACGCCGTAGAGGAAGAGGGCCGAGGAGAAGGCGCCCAGCACCAGGTACTTGAAGGCGGCCTCGACGCTTCGCTGCTGATCGCGGCGGAAGGCGACCAGCGCGTAGATGGCGATGGACATCACCTCCAGGCTGACGAAGAGCACCAGCAGGTCGGCGGCCATGGTCAGCATCACCATCCCGGAGGCCGAGAGGGTGGCGAGGCCATAGAACTCACCGCGGGCCAGCTTGCGATCCTGCAGGTAGATCTGCGCGCCGAGGGCCGAGAGGGCCAGGCTGCCGCAGATCACCACGGTGAAGAAGCGCGAGAAGGCGTCGACCGCGAGGGATCCGCCGAAGGCCGTGGTGGTGTCGCCGGCGCCCCAGAAGGCGCTCGCCGCCGCCACGACGGCCACCAGCGCGGTGACCCAGGGCAGGTGCGCCCGCGACTCGGAGTGCGTGGCGGTCTCGAGGAGGAGGAGGAGCACCCCACCGGCGACGAGCACGATGGGGGCCAGGACGGCACCGACGTCGGCGAGGCCGACCGAGGTGGCGAGAAGCACGGAGCCGGTCATCGCGTCTCCTCCTTCTGCACGGGCTGGGCGGTGGGAGCCTTGAGTCCCATCTCCTGGGCCCGCTTGCGGAGTATGTCGAGCTGTTGCTTCTGGAGGCGCAGCCGCCGGGCGGCGTCCTGCGGCTCGGCGGGGCGGGGGCGCTCGGGGACGCCCCGGCCATCGAGGTTCTGTCGCGGCACGATGCGCGGGGAGCCCACCCGGGTCCCGGCGGCCGGCGCGACGACGGTGCCCGCGGGCACCATCCGGCCGGCGGCCGGCGGCGGCACGGCCTGCACCGGAGCGGCGCCGCCGCCCTGCCAGGCGCGCGCCGAGGCGAGGACGCGGTTCAGCTCGTTGCCGGCGCCCAGCGCACGGCCCCCGGGCCCCAGGAGGACGACCTCGCCCTCCCCGGCACCCAGGGCCTTGCCGACCTCGGCGTTGGCGGTCGCGACGCCGCCGGTCTTGCCCTCGGTGGCCACCGAGAGCACGCGGCCCACGTAGGCCTCGACCGAGGGGGTGATCCGGTCGAGGAAGGGCTTCGGGTAGAGGCCCATGAAGAGGATCATCCCGGCGATGGGCACGAGGGTGACCCACTCGCGCAGGGTGAGGTCCTTCAGCTTCTCGTTCTTCGAGTTGGTCAGCGGCCCGAAGAAGACCCGGCGGTACATCCAGAGGAGGTAGACCGCGCCGAAGATCACGCCGGTGCCGCCGATGCCCGCGGCCCAGCGGCCCCAGGCGGGCGCCGAGGTGAAGGAGCCCAGCAGGATGAGGAACTCACCCACAAAGCCGTTGGTGCCCGGCAGGCCGGCCGACGAGAGGGCGACCAGCATGAAGAAGGCGGCGTAGGCGGGCATCACCTTGGCGATGCCACCGAAGTCCGCCATCTCCCGGGTGTGCCGGCGCTCGTAGATGATGCCGACCAGGAGGAAGAGCGCGCCGGAGGAGACGCCGTGGTTGAGCATCTGGTAGACCGCGCCGGTCCCGGCCGAGGTGGTCAGCACCGTGAGGCCGAGGATGACGAAGCCCATGTGGGACACGGAGCTGTAGGCGATGAGCTTCTTCACGTCGCTCTGCGCCATCGCCATGAAGGCGCCGTAGACGATGCCCACCACGGAGATGAAGGCGATGACCGGCGCGTAGATCGCCGCCGCCTCGGGGAAGAGGGGGAAGGCGAAGCGCATCAGGCCGTAGGAGCCCATCTTCAGGAGCACGCCGGCCAGGATCACCGAGCCGGCGGTCGGCGCCTCGACGTGGGCGTCGGGGAGCCAGGTGTGGAAGGGGAAGAGAGGCACCTTCACCGCGAAGGCCAGCACGAAGGCCCAGAAGAGCCAGCGCTGCTCGTAGAGCGAGAGGTTCGCGTCCAGCAGAGTCTGGAAGTCGAAGCTGCTGGTGTCGAAGTAGAGGAAGAGGATGGCCAGCAGCATCAGCAGCGAGCCGACCATCGTGTAGATGAAGAACTTGATGGCCGAGTAGATGCGGCGCGGGCCACCGAAGACCCCGATGAGGATGTACATCGGGATGAGCATGACCTCCCAGAAGACGTAGAAGAGGATCATGTCCACCGCCACGAACGCACCGAGCATCGCCGTCTCGAGGACGAGCATGGCGAGGTAGAACTCCTTGGTGCGTCCCTCGACCGCGGTGAAGGTCGAGAGGACCACGATGGGCATCAGCCAGGTGGTCAGCAGGATCAGGAAGAGGCTGATCCCGTCGATGGCCATGTGGAAGCGGATGCCCAGGGAGGGGATCCACTCGGCGTTCACCGTCATCGACTCCTGGAAGCCCGCCACGCCCGGCTCGAAGAAGGCGAGCAGGCCCAGCGAGATCGCGAAGACGATGGCGGAGGTGCAGAGGGCGACGATCTTGTGCTGCCCGGCCTCGCCCTTCGGCAGGAAGAGGAGGAGGGCGGCGCCGACGAGCGGCGTGAAGACGATCAGGGGGAGGAGCCAGGAGGCGAGGGGGTTCACTGGATCACCTCCGTACCGGTCTGGAGCATGGCCACGGGCCCGGCCGGGGCGCTCACTTCACTTCGGGCCACTCCGGCGGCTTCGTTGCCCCAGTGCTTCCAGCCGACGAAGGCGGCCAGGAGCAGGGCGGCGCCGATGGCGACCACCGCGGCGTAGCGCTGGGCGTCACCGTTCTGGATGGGGCGCAGCAGCGAGCCGAAGAGCCGCGCCACCTTGGCGCTGCCCTCGACCAGCAGCCGGTCGATGAGGATGACGTCGACCACCCACCACAGGCCCTTCGCGAAGGCCACCAGCGGGAAGACGATGAGCTTGAGGTAGGACTGGTCCCACCAGAGGCGCTCGTAGGAGGCGGTGTAGATCACGCCGAGGGTGCGCTTGGCCGTGGCGTCGCCCTTCACCTCGGCCTTGCCCCAGACCGTCCAGGCCAGGGCGAAGCCGGCCCAGGCGATGGCCAGGGCGATGCCCAGGAAGAGGAACTCGTTGGGGTGGTGCGGGGTCGGGACGACGTCGCTGGCGGTCACGCCGGCGAGCCAGTGATGGAAGGAGATGTGAGCGAAGAGCTCGGAGTTGTTCTGCACGAAGTGCGGGAGGCCGAAGGCGGCCACCACGATGGCCCCGATGGCCAGCACCCACAGCGCGCTGGTCATGGTCCAGGGCGACTCGTGGGCGTGGTCGTGCAGGTGCTCGTTGCGCGGCGTGCCCCGGAAGGTCAGGAAGTAGAGCCGCCACATGTAGGTGCTGGTGAAGAAGGCCGCCAGGGCGCCCATGCCCCAGAGGGTCCAGGCCAGGGCCGGGCCCGCGCCGCTGTCGCGCAGGAGGGTCTCGTAGAGGATCGCGTCCTTCGAGAAGAAGCCCGAGATCGGGATGATGCCGCTGATCGCCACGGTGGCGATGAGGAAGGTCCAGTGGGTGTGCGGGATCTTCTTGTGCAGGCCGCCGAAGAGGTGGATGTCCTCCTCGTTGCCCATGGCGTGCATCACCGCGCCGGCCCCGAGGAAGAGGCAGGCCTTGAAGAAGGCGTGGGTGAAGAGGTGGTAGGTGCCGGCGTAGAAGGCGCCGACGCCGACGCCCAGGAACATGTAGCCCAGCTGGGAGACGGTCGAGTAGGCGAGCACCTTCTTGATGCCGCGCTGGAAGAGGCCCATGAAGGCGCCCACCAGGGCGGTGGCCGCGCCGATGATGGCGATGACCCACATCGCGCTCGGGGAGAGGACGACCATCGGGGAGAGGCGCACCAGCAGGTAGACGCCGGAGGTGACCATGGTGGCCGCGTGGATGAGGGCCGAGACCGGGGTCGGGCCCGCCATGGCGTCGGGGAGCCAGACGAAGAGGGGGATCTGGGCCGACTTGCCGGTGCAGCCCACGAAGAGGGCGAGCACCGCGAAGGTGATGGCCTGGCCGTAGGTCCAGCCGCCGAAGATGGAGGCGGCGGGGATCACGCTGTCGACGTTCACGCTCCCGGCGGCGGCGTTCAGGCTCGAGAAGGAGAGGGTCCCGAAGACCGAGAAGAGGACGAACATCCCGATGATGAAGCCGAGGTCGCCCACCCGGTTGACGATGAAGGCCTTCTTGCCGGCGATGGCCTTCTCGGTGTCGGAGTACCAGAAGCCGATCAGCAGGTAGGAGCAGAGCCCCACGCCCTCCCAGCCCACGAAGAGGACCGGCAGGGAGTCGCCGAGCACCAGCACCAGCATCATGCCGACGAAGAGGTTCAGGTAGCTGAAGTAGCGGGTGACCCCGTCGTCGTGAGCCATGTAGCCCACGCTGTAGAGGTGGATGAAGAAGCCGATGCCCGTGATCACCAGCAGCATCACCGAGGTGAGGTGATCGGCCGCGAAGGCGATGGGGATCCGGAACTCACCGACCACGATCCAGTCGTAGGCGACGTGGTAGAGCCGCTCGGTGCCGCCCAGCATGGAGAGGAAGACGCCGAGGCTGATGACGAAGGAGGCGCCCACGGCACCGACGGCCAGCCACTGGGCGTTCTCGCGGCCCAGGCGGCGGCCGAAGAGGCCGTTCACCGCCGCTGCCAGCATGGGGATCAGCGGGATGAGGTAGAGCAGGCTCTCGACACGGGAGGGATTGATCATGGAGCTCATCGAGTCTTCCTCAACCCTTGAGGAGGTTCAGCTCGTCGACCCGCACCGTCTGACGGGTACGGAAGACGGCCAGCACCAGGGCCAGGCCCACGGCAGCCTCGGAGGCGGCCACGGCCATGACGAAGATGGCCATCACCTGGCCGTCGAGGCCTCCGCCGAAGCGGCTGCCGGCGACCAGGGTCAGGTTCACGGCGTTGAGCATCAACTCGATGCTCATCAGCACGATCAGGACGTTGCGGCGGATGACGACGCCGATGGCGCCGAAGGCGAAGAGGATCGCCGCGAGGACGAGGTAATGGGTCAGTCCGATCATCGGTCAGATCCTCCGCTTCGCCACGACCACGGCGCCGACGATGGCGACGAGGAGCAGCACGCCCGTCATCTCGAAGGCGATGAGGTGGTCGGTGTAGAGGAGCAGGGCCACTTCGCGGAAGGTGCCCACCTGGGTGCCGGCCTCGGCCAGCGCCTCACCCTGGCGCACGGCCCAGGCCACGATCACCGCGAGGGTGCCCGCGCCGGCCACGCCCAGGAACTTGAACCAGGTGTAGCGGGGTCCGCCGATCTCGTCCTCGGAGAGGGAGAGCAGCATGATCACGAAGGTGAAGAGCACCATGATCGCGCCGGCGTAGACCAGCACCTGGAGGCCCGCCAGGAGGTGCGCCCGCAGGAGCACGTAGAGCGAGGCCAGGATGAAGAAGCCGCCGATGAGGCTCATCGCCGAGTTCACGGGGTTGCGTGACCACACGACCCCGAAGGCGCTGACGACCAGAAGGCCCGCGAAGATCCAGAAGAGTGCTGCTTCCATTTCAGAAGCCTCCAGTTCGGAGAGATGAGACGAGGACGCCGGGAGCTGGCGTGCTCGACGCTAGGCCAGGGCGTACTCCGGGAAGGGACAGCCGCCGTTCTCGATGTGCGCCACCCACTCGTCGCGGAATTTCTCGACGTAGGGCGCGATCATCATCGCGGCCGCGTCACCCAGCGGACAGATGGTGTTGCCCATGATGTTGCTGGCGACCTCGAGGATCAGGTCCAGGTCGCGGGAGGTCGCCCCGCCGGACTCGACCCGGTGGACGATCTTGGTGAGCCAGCCGCAGCCCTCCCGGCAGGGGGTGCACTGCCCGCAGGACTCGTGATGGTAGAACTCCATCAGCCGCAGGGCGGTGCGCACCATGCAGGTCCCCTCCTCGAGGAGGGTCATGCCGCCGGTGCCGAACATGGCCTTGATGGCCTTGACCGAGTCGAAGTCGGCGTGGCCGTCGAGCTCCTCCGGGAGGAGGACGCCGGTGGAGGAGCCGCCGGGGATCAGGCCCTTGAGGGGCTTGTCCGAGCGCATGCCGCCCGCCGCCGCGATGACCTCGTTGTAGGTCGTCCCCATGGGCAGCTCGTAGATGCCCGGGTTCTTGGCGTGGCCGGAGACGTTGAAGAGGTGCGTCCCGCCGCAGCGCTCGTGGCCGAGCTTGGCGAAGGCCTCGCCGCCCATCTCGAGGATGGCCGGCACGCTGGCGATCGTCTGCACGTTGTTCACGCAGGTGGGGCAGCCGAAGAGCCCCTCCACCGCGGGGAAGGGGGGCTTGAGGCGGGGCATGCCCTTCTTGCCCTCGAGGGCCTCGATGAGCCCCGTCTCCTCGCCGCAGATGTAGGCGCCCGCGCCCCGGTGGACGTAGACGTCGACGGCGTAGCCGGTGCCCATGGCGTCCTTGCCCAGGATGCCGGCCTCGTAGGCCTCGTCGATGGCGGCCACCAGCTTGCGGTGGGTGCCCACGTACTCGCCGCGGATGAAGATGTAGGCGACGTGGCCGCCGATGGCCTTCAGGGTGCACCCGATGCCCTCGATGAGCATGTGCGGGTCCCGCTCCATGATGTAGCGGTCCTTGAAGGTGCTCGGCTCGGACTCGTCGGCGTTCACCGTCAGGTAGACGGGCTTGCCGGTGTTCTGGGGCACGAAGGACCACTTCAGCCCCGTGGGGAAGCCCGCGCCGCCGGCGCCGCGCAGGTTCGACTTCTTCACCTCGTCGATGAGGAACTCGCGCGAGAGCTCGGTCAGGGCGCGCTTCATCTGCTGGTAGCGCGAGCCCTTCGGATAGCTCGAGAGCTTGTTCGAGTCGGGCTTGTCCCAGTTCACGGACAGGATCTTCGGGTCACCTCCGAAATGCATCTTCAGTTCCCCTCGATCTCGGCGAAGAGCTTCTCGAGCTTCGCCCTGGTCAGTTCTTCACGGTACTCGCGGTTGTGCGCGAGCATCGGGGCGGTGCCGCAGGAGCCGAGGCACTCGACCACCTCGACGGTGACCTTGCCATCCTTGGAGGTGTGGCCCGGCTTCACGTCGTAGCGCTCGCAGATCCGCTTGAGGACCTCCTCGCCGCCGAGGACCTGGCAGGCCGGGTTGGTGCAGACCTCGATGAGGTGCTCGCCGGGCTTCTCCAGGTGGTACATGGAGTAGAAGGTCGCGACCTCCCGCACCCGCACCGTGGCGATGCCCAGGGACTCGGCCACGATCGGCATCACCCAGGTGGGGATCCAACCCAGGATATCGTCCTGGATGAGGTGGAGGGTCGGAAGGAGCGCGGCGCCCTTCTGATCTTCGGGATAGCGCTGCAGCAGCTTGGCGACGCCATCGTCGTACTGCTGGCGCTGCTCGGGCGTGAAGTCGGCCATAGGTGCATACCCACGGGTGGAGAGAGGACTTTTCGAGCGATCTCGATACGGCCAGAGGGCGCGCACGGTACTGCGGGGTCCGGGGGCTGTCAAGGCACGGAACCGGCCTCAAGTGCCCGGAAACTGTGGGCTTTCGACGGTTGACGCTCGGCGTCTTCGCGTCTACTCGCGAGGGGCTCCCAGCGGGGCGTGGGTCGGCTCGAGCCGCCCCCCGGCCGCGGCCGCCTGGATCACGATCTGCGCGCAGGCCTCGGCGTCCGAGGCCGGGTCGTGGTGCTGCAGGGGGATCCGCAGGGCCTCGCAGACCAGGGGCAGCTTGGTCGGGAAGATGTCGAAGACCCTCCGGGCCAGGCGGACCGTGCAGAGGAAGGGCGCCTCCGGGGGCTCGAGGCCCACCCGCTCGAGGCTCGCGCCGAGCACCCCTCGATCGAAGCCGGCGTTGTGGGCGGCCACGAAGGCCACCCCCTCCAGGAGAGGAGCGAAGGTCGGCCAGAGCTCCCCGAAGCGGGGCGCGCTGGCGACGTCAGAGAGCTGGATCCCGTGGATGTCGGTGAACATCCAGCGCTCCCGGCGGGGCGGCTGGATCAGGCGCACCTCCCGCGCGACCACCGCTCCGCCCTCCACCCGGATCACCGCCAGGGCGCAGGCGCTGTCCCGCTCGGTGTGGGCGGTCTCGAAGTCGATGGCGGCGAAGGTCGGGGGCAGGCTCTCACTCACGTCGGCGAGAGCCTATACCCCCTCCCGGCCATCGCATCACTCCCCGGTGCGCCGGAAGCTGACGAGCGCCAGGCCGGCCAGGAGCAGGAGCGCCAGGCCCGTGCTCACCGGACCCCGGCCGCCCGCCGACTGGCAGCCGACCTCGACGGGCTCGGCGGGGGCCGGCACCCAGAGCCCCGGCGGCAGGAGGGCCGTGGCCTCGAGCCCCCCCAGCCCCACCCGCGCCGCGCTCACCTCGGTGGGCTGGGCGCCGGCGTCCGGGATCAAGGCGACGAGATCCTGCCGCCCGGCGAAGGCGAGCCGGCCCTCCACCCGGTGAGCGAGGAGCTCGGGCGATCGCCACTCCACCGGCGGCTGGAGGATCGGCTCTCCCTCATAGGTGGTCGCCCCGGCCTTGAGCCCCACCCCGCCCAGGCGCGGCACCCAGTAGTGGCGCAGGGCGAGGCTGCCGAGCTCGCCGGGCTCGAGGATCTCGAGCTCGCGCTCCAGCCGGAGCCCCCCGGGGGTGGTGATCTGCAGCGGGTAGCGCCGCCCGGGGGTGGCCCTCCGGGCGTCGACGAGCAGCTCGTGATCCACCAGGCGAACGTCGAGGCCCCCGGCGTCGATCGTGAGGAAGTCGTCGGCGTAGGCCAGCTCGGCCCCCGCGGCGTCGTGGACCGTCACCTCGAGGCGGGCCAGGGTGCCCGGGAGCAGCCGCAGCACGGAGCCCGCGGCCTCGTCGATCCAGGGCTCACCGAGCAGGTCCCCGGGGTGATCCTCCAGGGCCAGGAGACCCGCGTCTCCCAGGCGCAGCGCGGCAGCCTCGACCACCTGGAAGTGGGTCTGCTCCAGGATGCACTCCCGACCCTGCCAGCCCACCGTGACCCGGCCGGACCGCTCGGTGTGCAGCACCACCCGGCCCGAGGCGAGGTAGGCCACCGAGGCCTGCTCGGGGGTCTCGAGGAGGGGCACCAGGGCCTCGGGCTCGGTCGTCAGGTACTCCCGCAGGCAGGTCTCCTCCTTCCGGAGCTGGCGCACCGGGATCCAGTAGTCCTCGGCCCCGGGTTCGGTGCGCTCTCCGGCGGCGAGGTCCAGGGTGCTGCCCCGGGCGATCGCCCCCTCGTGGCGGATCGTCCCGTGGCGGTCCTGGACCCGGGTGTGGAAGCGGTAGCGGTCCCGCGCCCCCTCGAGGGCCCCCTTCACCCGGCAACCGCCGAGGAGCAGGGGCAGCGCGACGAGCGCGAGGAGCAGAAGTCGTTGGGTCTGATGCGGTCGGTTCATGGTTCCTCCGGTGTCGTGGGTGTCGTCGCCGGAGGGCGAATGCACAGGTCAGACCAATTTTGCCTCCAGTATTTTCAGCACCTTGGGTAGGCGCCCACCACCCGGAGCGCGAAGCGGACGACGCACTGCGCCACGATCGCCGCACCCCGGCCCGGTGCCTGGTACCGGTCAGGTCTCGGGGCAGCTGTCAGGGGGCGAGGGTGGCCGAGACCGTGGGGGCGGCCTCCCACAGCAGGCCCACCGAGAAGGCCTCGAAGGTGCTGGTGTCGCCGTCGGCGTCGATGTCCACCGGGATCATCATGCTCAGGAGGCCGCAGGTGCCCTGCTGGGCGATGTTGCTGCTCGCGAAGGCGATGCAGGCGGTCTCGGTCGTGGGATCGCAGCCGCTGGTGTCGGAGGCGCAGTCGGAGGTCCAGCTCCCGGACGAGGGATCCTGCACGTAGATCGGCCCCGTCAGGCCGAGGCAGCTGCAGGCCGGCGACTGCACGAAGTCGTTGATCGCCCCGTAGAAGTCGGTGAGCAGCACGTGGCCCGAGAGCTCCCCCTGGAGGTACTCACCGGCCGAGTCATCGGCCTGGAGGACGACCTCCCGCATGTGGAAGGGGAGGGTCGCACCGAAGAGGGGCAGGCCGATGGTGAAGCTCTCCCCGGTGGTGTCGAGGAAGCCGCTCGAGAGCACGCCGGAGAACCACTCGGCCGGCTCTCCGCTCCCCGGGAGGAAGGAGGCGCGATCGATGAGGAAGCTCCCCTGCCCCCCGGCGGCGGTGGCCCAGTCGACCCCGTCGAAGGCCGCGTCGAGCTTGGCGACGAGGCGATCCTCGGGGAGCGGGCCCGGGTCGATGGTGTCCAGGAGGATCACCACGTCACCGCTCTGGATCATCTCGTCCATCAGGGCCTGGAAGTCGATGCCGCCGAGGTTGATCATGCTGCGCGCCAGGGCCGCCCACGCGTTGTCGATGCCCTCGTTCGCCGAGGCGGCGCCCCAGTCGCGGCAGCAGCTCTCGCCGCCGTTGCCGTCCTCCGGCGGGAGGGTGAAGCTCGAGACGTAGCGCAGGTCGGCCGGGGTGTAGGCGTCCGCGCTGGCGGGCCAGGCGAAGGGCGTGGTGCCGCCGTCGGTGGTCCCGCCACCGTCGGTGGTCCCGCCACCGTCGGTCGTGCCCCCACCGTCGGTGGTGCCGCCGTCGGTGGTGCCGCCGTCGCTCGTCCCCCCACCGTCGCCGGAATCGGAGTCGTCGGTCGGGAAGCAACCGGCCAGCGTGAAGACGAGGAGCGAGACCAGCAGGTGGCGCAGCATTCGAAGATCCTCCCCCCCGGAGGGGATCTCCGGAGCAACCCGATCATTGCGGGTCGAGCGGCGATCGGTCAAGACCACCTGCTCGAGCGCGGCCGGGGTCAGCCCACCTGGCGCAGGCCCACGGCCTCGTCGAGGCGGCGGGCGGTCAGCTCCAGGTACTCGCTCTCCCGCTCCAGGCCCAGGTAGCGGCGGCCGAGCGCGACCGCGGCGACGCCGGTGGTGCCGGAGCCGTTGAAGGGATCGAGGACCAGCGCCCCCTCCACGGTGCTGGCGCGGACGACCCGATCCAGGAGGGCCAGGGGCTTCTGGGTGGGGTGCCGGCCGTGGGCCTTCTCCGACTTCTTGGGGGTCGGGATGGTCCACAGATCGCGCATCTGCTTGCCGCCGTTCTCCTCCTTCATCTCCTGGTAGGAGAAGTGGTGGAGCAGGGGCTTGGTCCGCGCCGGAGCGGCCCAGATGATCAGCTCGCTGGAGTGGGTGAAGAAGCGGCAGGCGAGGTTGGGCGCGGCGTTGGGCTTGTACCAGGTGATGGTGTTGAGCAGGTGGTAGCCCAGGCTCTGCATGGCGAAGCCGATGTTGAAGATCACGTGCTGGGTGCCGCTCACCATCAGGGTACCGGAGGGCTTGAGCACCCGCTGCACCTCGCGCAGCCAGGTGGTGTGGAACTCGTGATCGCTCTGCACCCCGTGGCTTACGTCCCACCGGCCCTTGTCGACGCTCACCCGCTTGCCCGCCTGGCAGGTGGTCCCGCCGTTGGAGAGGTTGTAGGGCGGGTCGGCGAAGCAGAGGTCGACGGTGCGCGAGGGCAGGGAGCGCAGGAGCTCCAGGCTGTCGCCCTGAAGAAGCCGCCATCCGGGACCTCCCGAATGCGTTGCCGGCGCGAGCGGAGAGCTGGATAGCGCCTTCTTCAGAGCGGCCTCGTCCTTGTGGGCGAGGCGGGCCAGACGAGCCGCCCTCAAGGTGGCGTCGTGCAGTGCGTCCTGATTGCGTGCCGTCATCTGCCAGCGAAGCTACCCGCTGCAGCGATCGGCGAAAGTTTCCGGCCGATCCGGTATCAGGTGATACCAGGTGTAACAGGTCCCTCTCCGGGAGGTTCGATGAGCAGGAAGATCGTGGTCACCGGCGCCTTCTCCAACATCGGCGCGGCCGTGGCGAAGGAGCTGCTCGCCCGCGGAGAGAGCGTGCACAGCCTCACCGGCCGCGAGCGGCCGGAGGGCTCGCCGATCACCCGCGCCGACCTGCGCTTCGACCGCGAGCACCTCGTGCGCGAGCTCGAGGGCGCCGACGCCCTGGTGAACACCTACTGGATCCGCCTGCCCATGGAGGGCCAGACCTTCGAGGGCGCGGTGGAGAACGCCGGCGTGCTCTTCCAGGCCACCCGGGAGGCCGGCGTGGGGAGGGTCGTGCACGTGAGCGTCTCGAACGCCCCGAACGGCACCAACCTCGGCTACTACCGGGGCAAGGCGAAGATGGAGCGCCTGCTCGCCGAGACCGGCCTGCCCCACACGATCCTGCGCCCCACCCTGGTCCTCTCCGAGCGGGACATCCTCACCTCGAACATCGTCTGGCTGCTGCGGAACCTGCCCGTCTTCTTCCTCCCGAAGGGGGGCGAGGCGCGCCTGCAGCCGATCCTCCTCCCGGAGTGCGGCCGCCTCATCGCCGACGCGGTGGACGAGCGGGAGAACCGGATCGGCGACCTCGCCGGCCCCGAGGTCTACACCTTCCGCGAGTACCTCGAGCTGCTCTGCGAGGCCTGCTCCCTGCGCCGCCTGCTCCTGCCCGCCCCCAACGGCCTCTCCCTCTTCGCGGTGAGCCTGCTGGGCTTCCTCCTCTCGGACGTGATCCTCTCCGAGGAGGAGCTGCTGGGGCTGCAGCAGGAGCTCCTCCTCTCCCAGGAGCCGCCGGCGGGGAAGGCTTCGGTGCGGGCCTGGTTGCTCCAGAAAGGCCCTTCCTTGGGCCGCCGCTACCTCAACGACCGGCGGCGCCACTTCGGGGACCTGCGGGTGCGGGCCCTCGGCGCCTGACGACGAAGGTGGCCATCCCGCGCGATCCGTGGCATTTCCTCCCGGCCTTTTCGAGGGAGGACCCGGGGAAATGAAGCTCGCTTCGACTCGACATCTGCGCTTCGCCGTGGGCGGAGCTCTGGCGCTCCTGCTGGCCCTGGGCAGCGCCGCCCTCGGGCAGGACGCGGCCCCCGCCGGGGCCGCCGCGCCCGCCGCCGAGGAGGCGACGCCGAAGGTGGGGAGCGCCACGCAGCCCATCCGGCGCGAGCCCCCCCTGCCCCAGCGCAACTTCTCCGAGTCCATCGACGCCGTCTTCGAGCCCCTGGTCTCGGCCGTGGCCTCGGTCTTCTTCTGGGATCCCTTCGCCGCGATCGGCCTCATCGATCCGGTGATGAAGGACGAAGCCGGCAAGCCGATCCTCGATCCGGTCAGCGGTCAGCCCTACACCCGCTCGGTGCCCCTGGTGGTGGTCTGGCTGGTCTTCGGCGCGGTCTTCTTCACGCTCTTCATGGGCTTCATCAACTTCCGGGGCTTCAAGCACGCCATCGACCTGGTGCGCGGGAAGTACGACAACCCCGCCGACAAGGGTGAGGTCTCCCACTTCAAGGCCCTGGCCACGGCCCTCTCGGCGACGGTCGGCCTCGGCAACATCGCCGGCGTCGCCGTGGCGATCACCGCCGGTGGACCCGGCGCGACCTTCTGGATGATCGTCGCCGGCCTGCTCGGCATGTCGAGCAAGTTCACCGAGTGCACCCTCGGCGTGAAGTACCGGGAGATCGACGAGCAGGGCTCGGTCTCCGGCGGGGCGATGTACTACCTCTCCCGCGGCCTGGCGAAGTGGGGCGGCGCCTGGAAGCCCACCGGCAAGGGCCTGGCGATCCTCTTCGCCGTCCTCTGCGTCGGCGGCTCCTTCGGCGGCGGCAACATGTTCCAGGCCAACCAGGCCTTCAAGCAGGTGAGCACCCTCTTCCCGGGCATGAGCTCCTGGGGCGTGGCCTTCGGCATGGGCGTGGCGATCCTGGTGGGCCTGGTGATCATCGGCGGCATCCAGTCCATCGCCAAGGTCACCTCGGTGATCGTGCCCTTCATGTGCGGCATGTACGTGGCGGTGGCCCTGGTGATCATCGGCATGAACCTCTCCCACGTCGGTGACGCCTTCGGCGCCATCTTCGCCGGCGCCTTCTCCGCCAAGGCCATGTACGGCGGCTTCCTCGGCGTCATCGTCCAGGGCTTCAAGCGCGCGGCCTTCTCCAACGAGGCCGGCATCGGCTCGGCCTCGATCGCCCACTCGGCCGCCAAGACCGACGAGCCGATCAGCGAGGGCATCGTGGCCCTCCTCGAGCCCTTCATCGACACCGTGGTGGTCTGCACCATGACCGCCCTGGTGATCATCTTCACCGACTCCTACAAGGTGCCGGGCCTCGAGGGCACGGCGCTGACCTCCCACGCCTTCGGCACGGTCTTCACCTGGTTCCCCTACCTCCTGGCGCTGGCGGCCTTCCTCTTCGCCTTCTCCACGATGATCAGCTGGAGCTACTACGGGCTGAAGGCCTGGAACTTCCTCTTCGGCGGCAACCGCTACGCCGACCTCGCCTACAAGATCCTCTTCCTGCTCTGCGTGGTGATCGGCTCGGCCTCCAGCCTCGGGGCGGTCCTCGACTTCTCCGACATGATGATCCTGGGCATGGCCTTCCCGAACATCCTCGGCCTGCTCCTCCTCTCGAAGGAGGTGAGAGCCGACCTGCGGGACTACCTCCGGCGCCTCAAGAGCGGGGAGATCAAGAAGTTCGCATGAGCGAGACGCGGCGAGCCCTGCGCTCCTTCGGGCTGATCCTGGGAGGTCTCCTCCTGGCGATCGCCTGCTGGAAGGGCTGGCCGCCGCTCGAGGGCTGGCCGGCGGGCCTCGCCATCGCCGGCGGGGTCTTCCTCGCGCTCGCCCTCGTCTGGCCGCGCGCCCTGGGTCCGATCTACGGCCCCTGGATGAAGCTCGGCCACGTCCTGGGCCGGATCAACGCCTACATCCTCCTCACCCTGCTCTTCTTCCTGGTCTTCGCTCCGCTGGGGCTGCTGATGCGCCTCTTCGGCTGGGACCCCCTGCAGCGGCGCCTCGAGCGCGACGCGCCGAGCTACTGGGTGAAGCGCGCCCCGCCCGGAGATCCGGCCGAGGAGCTGGAGCGCCTCTACTGATGGCGAAGCCCGTGCACATCCTCGGGATCTCGGCCCTCTACCACGACAGCGCGGCGGTGCTTCTGCGCGACGGCGAGATCGTGGCGGCCGCCCAGGAGGAGCGCTTCAGCCGGAAGAAGCACGACAGTGACTTCCCCGCCGAGGCCATCGCCTTCTGCCTGCGGCAGGGCGGCCTCGGCGCCGACGAGCTCGACCACGTCGTCTTCTACGACAAGCCGGTGCTGAAGTTCGGCCGCATCCTCGAGAGCGCCCTGGCCATCGCCCCCCGCGGCCTCCGGCCCTACCGGATGGCGCTGCCCCTCTGGCTCAAGGAGAAGCTCTGGATGCCGCGCACGATCGAGCGCGCGCTCCCGGGCGACTACGAGCTGCTCTTCTGCGAGCACCACCAGAGCCACGCCGCCAGCGCCTTCTACCCCTCCCCCTTCGAGTCGGCCGCGGTGCTCACGATCGACGGCGTCGGCGAGTGGGCCACGACCACCATCGGCCACGGGCAGGGCTCGAGGCTCGAGCTGCTCGAGGAGCTGCGCTTCCCCCACTCCCTCGGCCTGCTCTACTCGGCCTTCACCTACCACTGCGGCTTCAAGGTGAACTCGGGGGAGTACAAGCTGATGGGCCTGGCCCCCTACGGGGAGCCCTCCTACGCCGACCGCATCCGGGAGAAGCTCATCGACCTGAAGGAGGACGGCTCCTACCGCCTCGACCTCTCCTACTTCGACTACGTCGGCGGCCTGAAGATGACCTCGGCGCGCTTCGACGCCCTCTTCGACGGCCCGCCCCGCGAGCCGGAGGGGCCCCTGACCCGCCGCGAGATGGACCTGGCGGCCTCGGTGCAGCAGGTGACGGAGGAGGTGGTCTTCGCCCTGGCCCGCCGCGCCCTGGCGGTGACCGGTGAGAGGCGCCTCTGCCTCGCCGGCGGGGTCGCGCTCAACTGCGTGGCCAACGGCAAGCTGAAGGCGAACACCCCGGTGGAGGAGGTCTGGGTGCAGCCGGCCGCGGGCGACGCCGGCGGCGCCCTGGGGGCGGCGCTCTGGGTCCACCACCAGAAGGTCGGCGCCCCGCGCGTGGCGCGCGCCGGCGACGCCATGCAGGGCAGCCTGCTCGGCCCCGAGTTCCCCGACGAGGCCATCGACTCCTTCCTGGAGGAGTGCCACCTGCCCCACACCCTCCTCGAGGAGGAGGCCCTCCCCGGGCGGATCGCGGACCTCCTCGACGAGGGGAAGATCGTCGGCTGGTTCCAGGGCCGGATGGAGTTCGGCCCGCGGGCGCTGGGCAACCGCTCGATCCTGGGCGACCCCCGGCGGGCGGACACCCAGCGGACCATGAACCTGAAGATCAAGCAGCGGGAGTCCTTCCGCCCCTTCGCCCCGGCGGTGCTGGAGGAGGAGGCCGCCACGGTCTTCGACTTCGAGGGCCCCTCCCCCTACATGCTGATGGTGGCGCCGGTGCGCGAGGAGCGCTGGGCGCCGGTGGACGAGGGCGTCGATCGCGAGGACGTGAGCGCGCGGGTCAACCAGGTGCGCTCGGATCTCCCGGCCATCACCCACCTCGATCACTCGGCCCGCCTGCAGACCGTGGACGCGCAGCGCAACCCGACCTTCCACCGGCTCCTCTCCGCCTTCCACCGGCGGACCGGCTGCCCGGTGCTGGTGAACACCTCCTTCAACGTGCGGGGGGAGCCGATCGTCTGCACGCCGCGGGACGCCTATCGCTGCTTCATGAAGACCGAGATGGACGTCCTCGTCCTCGGCCGCCACCTCCTCCTCAAGCGCGAGCAGCCGCCCTTCGACGAGGTCGACGTCTAGGCGCGGTTGCTTCCGTCGCGGCGCTTTCGGGCCCGGTGGGGAGGGGTCGCTCCGGGGGCGTCGGAGGTGCCGCCCGGCCGCAGCTCGTCCGGAAAGGTAGGGGGTGGGGCCCCGGCAGGTCCCCTGACGGGGCGGGGGGTCCCCCCCCGGGCGCGGGGGTGGGGCCCCGACGGCTTCGCCGGCGGGGCGGGGGTGCGCGGCACCCCCGTAGATCAGAAGAGGGTGTAGATGAAGGGCGCGGCGGGGGTGCCGCCGAGGGCCATGAGGGTGGCGAGGAGGGCGAGGACGAGGATCACGGGGAGGAGCCACCACTTCTTGTGGGACCAGAGGAAGCCGCCGACGTCCCTCGCCACCCAGACGATGCTCGACCGCCGCCTGCTCATCGCTCGTGCTCCATGGTGCGGCCACGCTACCAGATCGTTTCCTGGCGCCGCCAGCAAGGTAGGCTTGGGCGATCGTGTCGCCCCTCCGCCTCCACCCGCTGCTGCGCCGGCCGCTGATCTGGGCCCTGAAGCTCCTGTGGTTGCTGCTGGTGCTCGGCCTGATCGCCGCCATCGGCGGGGTCCTCCTGCTGGCGGAGACCGACGAGGTGCAGCGGAGGGAGGAGGGCGTCTTCTTCGAGGAGCGCGAGGGCCGCATCCACACCTTCGATCCGGGGCTGGCCCGCCAGTCCTGGGAGGTGGAGAAGCCCGAGGGCGCGCTGCGCGTCTTCCTCTTCGGCGGCTCCCAGGCCTTCGGCTCCCCCTACGTCCACCGGGATCAGCTCGCCACCTCCCGCCTCCTCCGCTGGCTGGAGGTGCCCAACCGCGGCGGCATCGCCACCTGGCTCGAGGCCTACCTGCAGCACCTCTTCCCCGACCGCCCGGTGCAGGTCGTGAACCTCGCCATGCCCGGCACGCCGATCAGCATGGTGCACCAGCTCGTGCCGGGCGTCCTCGAGGCCGGCTCCCCCGACGCCCTCCTGATCCTCTCGGGCAACAACGAGGGAGCGGTCTTCGGCGCCGAGGACTTCCTGGTCGGCGACGAGTTCGACGCCTTCGTCTCCCGGACGGTGGAGGAGTACGAGCAGCACCTGGACGCGATCCTGGCGGCGGCGGGCGCCGCCGAGGTGCCGGTGTGGCTCCTCACCGTGCCCACCAACCTCCGGGACCACGTCCCCACCGACCGGCCGCTCTTCGACCTGCCCGCGGCCCTGGCCGAGGCCGAGGCCGGCGAGTGCGAGCGGCTCGAGGCCCGGATCGCCGGGGCCGGTGAGGACCACGCCACCGCCCTCTTCCTGCGGGCCCGCTGCCTCGATCGCTCGGGGAGCCCCGCCGAGGCCCTGTCTTTTTATGAGCGCGCCCTCGAGGAGGACAAGGTCATCCAGCGCGCGCGCCCGGCGCTCAACCGCCTCCTGCGGCAGCGGGAGGGGCGGCCCGGGGTGCGGGTCCTGGATCTCGAGGCCCACCTGCGCCGCGTCGCCCCCGACGGCATCCCGGGAGACGAGCTCTTCATCGACTCCTGCCACCTGCACCTGCGGGGCTACCGCCTCCTGGCGCTCCGGATCGCGCGGGCCTTCGGCGAGGCGCTGGGCGCGCCCCCCGAGCGGATCGCCGCCCTGCCCGCTCTCGAGGTCGAGATCTTCAGCGAGGGGCAGCTCTCCCGCCTGCACACGGTGAAGCGGCTGAAGTGGCTGCGCCTCAAGCTGCTGACCACCGCGGGCTCGGTGGAGTGGATCAACCGCGACCGCTACCTCCGCAACTTCGAGGAGGCCAGCTGGGACGCGAACGACTTCTCCTTCGCCCTGGACCGGCTCGAGGCGGATCTCCCGGACGTCCGGGAGGAAGCCCTCACTGCACCGTGAGCTCGAGGGTGAAGCGCCCCTCGGAAGTAGCCGACCAGCTGTCCACCACCACCCAGAGGGTCTGGTTCACGGCGACCGTGTGGCTCACCGTCTCGGGCAGGCTGATGAACGAGTCGTCCGCGCCGGCGAGGCAGGCGTTCGGGTCGCACCCCGAGAGCAGGTAGATCGAGAGGTCGTGGCCGGCCTCGGGGGTGGCGGTGGCGGTGAGGGTCTGGCCGGCGAGGAGGTCGACGGCGAAGAAGACCTCGGGCCCGGGCTGGGCGAAGGAGAGGCAGCCCACGGGATCCAGGGTGTCGCTGCCCCGGTAGGTGTGGCCGGTGACCGTCGCGGTGCCGCCCGCCACGCTCACCACCTCGGCGGCGGCGCAGGTGTCGTTGGCCGGGGGCGGCAGCGGCGCCCCCAGGCTGACGTCGAGGGTGAAGGGCCCGGCGGCGCCGTCGTAGCCGTCGACGATCAGGTAGTAGAGGCCCCCGGGCAGCTCGGGCTCGAAGAGGGTGGGCGTCTGGAGGTCCGAGCAGGAGAGCGCGCTGCCGGCGTCGGCGCAGGGCATCGCGCGCAGCGCGAGCACGCCGTCGAAGGCGGCCCCGAGGGAGGCGCTGACCGAGCGCGGCGAGAGGAGGGCGAAGGAGTAGAGGACGTCTCCCCCGCTCTGCCCTGGCAGGGCGCAGGCCGCGTCGAGATCTTCGGCGGCGTTGCGGGTGTCACCGGCCACGCTCGCCTGATCGGCGGTGAAGACCAGGGGCTCGGGGGTGCTGCAGTCCTCGTTGGTGGCCGGGGGGATCGGCGAGCCCAGGGCCCAGGAGAGATCGTAGAGCCCGCCGGCGGGACCGCCGCCGCTCACCACCACCGTCCAGTCCCCCGCCGCGAGGAAGGGGAGGTCGAGGAGCCCGGGGCCTCCGTCGGCGGCCACCGCGGCGCAGTCTGCCTCCGTGCCGTCGTCCGCGCAGGTGCTCCGCACCGAGACCGAGAGGCCCGGGGCGCCGGCGAGCTGGAGGCTCAGGCTCGCGTCGGTGGAGAGGGGCAGGCGGTAGACGGCGTCCCCGCCGGACTGCCCGCAGCTCACGGCGAGGTCGCGCAGGGCGGTGGAGAGATCTCCGCTCTCGCTGCCGCCGCCGAGGGACTCGTCGAGGAGGATCGCGCTGCTGCAGTCCTCGTTGGCCGGGGGCGGGGGCGGATCGGCGGTGGTGAGGGAGAGGTCGAAGCTGCCCTCGGCGCCGCCGTAGCCGTCCACCCAGACCGTGTAGGCGCCGGCCGGGAGGAGCGCGGTGAGCTGCTCGAGGCTGCCGGGCACGTCGTTGCAGGCGAGCTCGCTGGCCGGATCGGCGCAGGTCGTGCGGAGGCCCAGCACCGTGTCCAGGGCGCCGGTCGTGGAGAGGGTCACCAGCCGGTCGGTGGGCAGGTCGAGGCGGAAGACGACGTCCGCGCTCCCCGCGCCGCCGCAGAGGGTCTGGCCGTCGTCGGTGCCGCCGCCGGTGGTCGCGGTGACGGTGGCGCCGTCGGTGAGCAGGGGCGCGCCGCTGCAGCCGTCGTTGGCGGGCCGCGGCGGCCGGATCCAGCCCACCAGGTGGTAGTCGGTGGCGCCGGGCACCACCTGGCTCACCCGGATGAGGAGGATGCGATCCGCGCCGGCGGCCGGCGCCTCGGCGGTGTTGGCGCCGGTGCCGCCCACCAGCTGCAGGTTGCCGCCCGCGGTCTGGACGAAGATCGAGAGCATGAGGTTGCCGGCGGAGGCCCCGCCCAGCGGCGCCGCCTCGGCCAGGAGGCGCTGCCCGGCGGGCACGTCGAGAGCGAACCAGTCCTCGTCGGCGAAGCAGGCGGTCGCGTCGAGCTCGCTGCGCCCGGCCAGCGGGAGGGGCATGTTCGTGGGCAGCCCCGAGCTGTCGTTGGGCTCGAGGGCGTCGTCGTCGCAGAGCCCGTCGGGATCCACGGTGAGCGAGAGGTCGTAGCCGACCTCGGCGTTGATCCCCCGCACCCCGATCCAGAGGGGGCCGGAGCGGGAGAGGGAGGGGATCTCGACCTTCTGACCGGTGGCGGTGAAGGCCGCCTGGCCGGCGAGCACGGGGCCCGAGCCGGTGCCGGCCCAGACCAGGAGGGTGGGATCCCCGCCGCTGCGATCGTAGGCCAGCTCGACCAGGACCCCGTCGCCCACCGCGGCGTCGGCGACGTACCAGTCCCGGTCGTTGGGGCAGAGGGTGCGTCCGGCGGTGACGCCGGGGAGGATCGGGCTCGCCCCGTAGGGCGTGTCGTTCGGCTCGAGGTCGTCGTCGCTGCAGGTCGCGGCCCGGCACTGCCCCGAGACGCAGCTCTGCCCCTCGAGGCAGAGGGCGCTGGAGGAGCAGGTGGCGGGCGCCGAGCAGGTGCCGTCGGCGGCGCAGGTCTGGCCCGCCCGGCAGTGGGCGTTGTCCAGGCACTCGACGCAGAGGCCCAGGGCGAGCTGGCAGTGGCGGGGTGCGTCGCAGTCGACGTCGCCGGTGCAGGAAGTGCTTCCCTGGCAGCTGCGGCTGGTGCAGACCCCGCCGAGGCGGCAGTCGAGGTCGACCGAGCACTGCACGCAGGTGGCCAGCCCCGAGGTGTCGCAGACCTGGCCCGGGCCGCAGTCGGTGTTCCGGACGCACTCACCCCGCGCCTGGCAGAGGCCGTCGCGGCAGACCTCGTCGGCGCCGCAGTGGGCGTCGCCGGTGCACTGCTGGCAGAGGCCGGTCGCCGCGTGGCAGTAGGGCTCGTCCGGCTGGGAGGCGCAGTCCGCGTCCGCCGAGCAGGGCTCGAAGCGGCAGAAGTAGCCGGTGGGGTGGCAGCCCTGCTGGCTGCCCGGGCAGTCGTCGTCCACCAGGCAGGAGACGCAGGCGCCGCTCACCACCTCGCAGCGCGGGGTCGCCGGCAGGTCGGCGCAGGAGTCGTCGGTGGCGCAAGGCGGGCGGGCCACGCAGGTGTGGTTGCTCGACTCGCAGATCTGGGTCTGGGGGTCGGGACAGTGGGCGGCGAAGAGGCAGGCGACGCAGGTCTGGCTGATGCCGTCGCAGTGGGTGCGCCCCACCTTCCCGGCGCAGTCGAAGTCCGAGAAGCAGCTCTCGCCGCCTCCGTCGGGGTTCGAGACGCAGACCCCGTCCTCGCAGACCTCGCCCGTCGCGCAGGTGACGCCGTCGCAGGGATCACCGCAGCGGCAGCCCTCGGTGGTGACCGCGACCCCGAAGAGCAGCAGGAAGAAGACGAGGCGGGCGGTGCGGATCACTGGCAGCGGTTCTCCGTGAGATTGCAGGTCGAGCCGGAGAGGAGAGTGTCACAATTCGCCCCACCGGGGATGCTGGTGTGGACGATGAGCACGACCCGATCGACGCGGGCGCGCACGTCTGGGCTGCCGCCGACCTCGTTCAGGATGAGCCGCACGCCGAAGCTCACGTCGGCGACGTCCGCCTCGCCGAGGGTGAGGCCCCACAGCTCGGTGCTCCCGCCGAGGGTGTGGACGGTGTCGGTGGCGGTGAGCGGGGTGGCGATGTTCATGGGCGTCCCGATCCGGCCGCCCGAGGCGAGGAGCACGCCCCGGATGTTCCACTGGTCGCCGCCGGCCGCCGGGTCGCCGTCGGTGGAGGCCTCGATCTCCACGCTGACGCCGGTGACGGTCGAGCCCGCCGGCACCGAGAGGCCGAAGATCAGCAGGTCGATGGTCGCCGTCTCCGCGCCCGCGCTGGCCGGATCGAGGGTGTAGGCCCAGACGTCGTTGCTGCCGCGGAAGTGACTGAAGTTCGCGGGCGCCCCGGCGGCGTCGACGAAGCCGACGTTGCCGGTGTCGATGTTGGCCTCGCCGGAGACCTGACCGGCCACGAGGCCGCAGGGCTCGTGGCACTCACCGCCGTTGATGGCGAAGTGGCAGAGCTCGCCGGCCGCGCACTCGGCGTCGGCCGTGCAGGGCAGGCAGGTGAAGGTGCTCGGGTCGCAGAGCGGGGTGATGGAGGGGCAGTCGGCGTCGAGGAGGCACTCGACGCAGGTCTGGCTGGTGGGCTCGCAGAGCTCTCCGTTCGCGTGGCCCGTGCAGTGGGTGGCGTCGGTGCACTCCACGCAGGCGGGCACGGTGGCGTCGCAGGCCGGGAGCGCCGGATCGAGGCAGTGCGCGTCGTCGGCGCAGACGGTGCAGGTCAGGGTCAGCGGATCGCAGGCCTCGCCGGCCGGGTCGCCCACGCAGTGGCTGTCGTCGGCGCAGGCGCCACAGAGGCCGCTGCCGGTGTCGCAGTAGGGGCGCGCCGCGTCCGGGCAGTCGGCGTCGATGGCGCAGGGCAGCTTGCATAGCCCGCCGCCGCCGATGTCGCAGACCTCACCGGGGTTGCAGCTGCGGCTGCCGCCGTTCACGCCGCCGCAGCGCTCGAGGCACTCCCAGGTGCCGCCCACGTCGCAGTAGGAGCGGGAGCTGCAGTTGTTGTCGGTGTTGCAGTCGACGCAGAGCTCGGTGCCGCCGGCGTCGCAGCGCCAGCGGCTGGTGGGGCAGGGAGAGCAGGCGTAGCTGTACTGGCAGATCAGCTCGGGCCCGCACTGGCTGTCGTCCTCGCAACGATCGGCGCAGTTGCCGAGCCAGCAGACCTGGTCGGTGCCGCACTCGGTGCTGCTGGTGCAGGCCGTGCCCAGCAGGCTGGAGCAGGTCTCGACGCACTCGCCGGTCAGCAGGTCGCAGATCTCGGGCGCGGTGCAGGTGCCGCTGCCGAAGGTGCCGCAGCGCGGCTGGCAGGCGCCGGTGTCGAAGTCGCAGAAGGTGTCGGGGGTGCAGATCTCTCCGAGGATGCGGCAGTCGGGCACGCACTCGCCCAGGGCCGGATCGCAGCGGCCGGCGGGGCCGCAGTCGTCGCTGGCGGCGGAGCAGGCGGTGAAGCAGCTCTGGCTCGTCAGATCGCAGCTGCGGCTGCGGTCGCAGTCGAGGTCGCCGTCGCAGGGCGCGTCGCAGCGGCGGGCGACGGCGTCGCAGGTCACGGCCGGCACGGTGCAGCCGCCGCCGGCGCAGGCCGAGCCGCGGGGGCAGTCGAGGTCCGCGCCGCAGGCGATGGTGCAGAGCCCGCCGGCGCAGACCGCCCCGACCCCGCACTGGGCGTCGCTCGAGCAGGGGGTGCGGCAGCGCGAGCCGGAGCAGACCTGGCCGAGCTGGCAGTCGGCGTCGGCGGTGCAGACCCCGCAGTCGCTGTCGGTGGAGCAGCCCGGGTAGCAGGCGCCCCGCTGGAAGGGGTCGGCGCAGAGGGAGACCTGATCCTGGAAGTTGCGGCAGACGTGTCCCTGGCTGGTGGCGCAGTCGGCGTCGCTGCCGCAGGCGCGGATGCAGGTGCCCACGACCCCGGGGCTGGCGCCGAAGCAGTCGGGGGCCACGGCGTTGCAGTCGGCGCTCGACTGGCAGGTGCCCCCGACGATGTAGCGGTCCACCTCGGCGCACATGTAGTTCGCGCGGCTGCAGGAGCCGAGGTCGTTCGGATCGCAGTCGGGCAGGCAGGCGTTCACGTCGCCGGGGAGGGTGTAGCAGGAGCTCCCCGCCGGGCAGGGGACGGCCGGCGGATCGCAGTCCACCACGATGCAGTAGCCGCCGGGCCAGCCGGTGGGGTCACCGTTGGCGTCGGTCTCGCCGATGCAGCCGGCGTCGGACCGGCAGGAGCCCGGCCCCACGCAGGGGCCGCCCACCGGCGAGCAGCCGCAGAAGCCGGTCTGCTGGTTGCAGATGCCCAGGGGGCAGTCGCGGTCGGTGACGCAGGCGAGCTGGGAGATCAGGGCCGCGTCGCACTCGGGCGCACAGATGCTGCGCACCACGCCGCCCGCCTGGAGGGGCTGGCAGCTGTAGCCCGCCCGGCACTCGGCGTCGGCGGTGCAGGCGTCCCAGCAGGCGCCGCCCAGGCAGGTGGTGCCCGCGGGGCACTCGCTCTGGCTGTTGCAGAAGCCCAGGCAGTAGCCCTCGTACCACTTCCAGGGGATCACGTAGTCGTCGGGCTCGAGGCAGTAGTAGTTGTACTGATCGGCCGGCAGGGCGCTGGCCGCCTCGCAGTCGGTGAACTGGGTGCAGGCCGAGCCGGCCCGGCCGCCGCCCGGAGGGCCGGCGTCGCAGATGCCGCCCACGCAGACGGCCTCGGGGCTGCCGCAGTCGGCGGCGCTCAGGCACTCGGCGCAGAAGCCCGTGCCCGTGTCGCAGACGGTGAGGGGCGCGCCGGTGCACTCGGCGTCGTTGAGGCAAGGCAGCGGATCCCGGCAGAGGCGGGCCGGCACGTCGCAGGTCGCCCCGGGATCGGCGCAGTCGCTGCCGCCGAGGCACTCGACGCAGTAGCCGAGGCGGGCATCGCAGACGTCGTTGGTCAGGCCCACGCAGCCGCCGTCGTCGATGCAGCGGTTGCCGCCCACGCAGAGGTTCCGGGCGGTGTCGCAGGTGCGGCCGGTGCCGGCGATGCAGTCGGCGTCGCCCCGGCAGGCCACGCAGTCGCCGGTGGCGGTGTCGCAGAGCGCGCCCTCGGGCGAGCCCTCGCAGTCGGCGTCCGAGGTGCAGGGCACGAAGTCGGCGCAGGTGTGGGTGGAGAGGGCGCAGGTCTGCCGGGCGGCGACGTTGCAGTCGTCGTCCTGGACGCAGGCCACGCAGAGGCCCGAGCCCACCTCGCAGCGGGGGCGGGCCGGATCGGTGCAGGTCGTGTCGTCCACGCAGGAGGGCGGCGCGGTGCAGGTGCGGGAGGTGGGATCGCAGATCTGGCCGATGCCGGTGCAGTGGGAGTCCGAGGTGCAGGCCTCGCAGGTGCCCCGCGCCGGATCGCAGTGGGTGCGGCCCGGCTGGCCGAGGCAGTCGTTGTCGGTGGCGCAGACCGCCGGGGGCAGGCCACAGGAGCCCGCCGCCTCGCAGACGAAGCCCGCACCGCACTCGGCGTCGCTCGCGCAGGCCCGGCAGGTGGCGGTGTCGACCTCGCAGATCGGCCGCGCGGCCGGACACTGGGTGTTCATCTGGCAGCCGCCAGCGTCCGTGCCCGCGTCGGAGCCCCCGTCGGGCGTGTCGCCCTTGCCGCCGCAGGCGGCGACGTTGAGCAGGGCCAGGGCGGCCAGCAGGGGGAGGAGGAATCGACCCATTTGCTTCACCTCGAGATCGCGAAACTGCCGCCTCTAGGGGGAACAGGTTCGATTGCCCGACCGGACATACCGATGGCCTCGGATCGAGCCCCCTGCCCTCCTCTGAAGTACGGCTTCAGAGGATGACGCTAGCAGCCGAAAACCGCGTTCACAAGCGGCCCCGCTCACCGTCCCCGTTCCCGTTTCCGTCCCCGTTCCCGTCTTTTCCCCTGGCTCGAGTCGCCTCCCCACGATCCCCGGGACAAGACGGCGACGGAGACGGGGACGGGGACGGAAACGAAAAGGCCGATGGCAGGAACCACGCCAAACGAGAGAGGCCGCCCACCCCCTCCCGGGGTCTCTGGGCGGCCTCAACTCTTCGGGTGATCGCTCACCCGGTACAACGAATGCGGTGAATCTACTCGCCGGTGACGATCACGCAATACTTCGCGTAGAGGCCCAGGATGTTCGTGTAGTGGTGGTTCACGGTGCCGACCTTGGTGATCCCACCCGCGTTGGCGGCGGTCTGGATGCTGGAGTCGCCCATCACGGCCGCGCCGAGGATCGAGGAGGCGCAGGCCTCACCCACCTTGGTGCCCACGTCGTTGTCGGTGGTGCCCATCGCGGGCGAGCCGGTCTCGTCGACGTAGAGGGTGCCCATCGCGACACCACGGTTCATGAAGGAGAGGCCGGCACAGCCGGTGGAGAAGAGAGCGACGGCCGCGACGGCCAGAACGAGCTTGCGCATGAGTTTGCTCCTGTCTTCGAAAGAGTCTCTTGGCCGAAGGCGCGCCCGATCCGGACGGATCGGCGCGCCTCGGCGGCCGGACGTTGGCACGGGGTGGATCCCGATGCAACGCCTCTACCTCCCCCGGAAGAAGCGCCCGCAGGCGGCGCCCAGCCGGCGGAGGGCAGCGGTCCCCGAAACCCGTTCACGAGCTGGGGGGTGTGGGGGGAGAGGACCTCCCCCCACTACACATCGAAGTAGAGAGCGAACTCCATGGGGTGCGGCCGCATGCGGACCGGGTCGACCTCGTTCTCGCGCTTGTACTTGATCCAGGTGCTGATGACGTCCTCGGTGAAGACGTCGCCGGCCAGCAGGAACTCGTGGTCCCGCTCCAGCGCGATCAGCGCGTCGGCCAGGGAGCCGGGCACCGAGGGGACGTCCTTGAGCTCCTCGGGGGTCATCCCGTAGATGTCCTTGTCGAGCGGCTCGCCCGGATCGAGCTTGCGCTCGATGCCGTCGAGGCCGGCCATCATCATCGCCGCGAAGGCGAGGTAGCCGTTGCAGGTGGGATCGGGGAAGCGCACCTCGACCCGCTTGGCCTTGGGCGAGGGCGAGTACATCGGGATGCGCAGGGCCGCCGAGCGGTTCCGGCTCGAGTAGGCCAGGTTCACCGGGGCCTCGTAGCCGGGCACCAGCCGCTTGAAGGAGTTGGTCGAGGGGTTGGTGATGGCGGTGAGCGCCGAGGCGTGGTGGAGGATGCCGCCCATGAAGTGCAGCGCCATCTCGGAGAGGCCGGCGTAGCGGTCGCCCGCGAAGAGGGGCTTGCCGTTCTTCCAGAGGGAGATGTGGGTGTGCATCCCCGAGCCGTTGTCGCCGTGGAGGGGCTTGGGCATGAAGGTCGCCGTCTTGCCGTTACGCCAGCAGACGTTCTTCACGATGTACTTGAACCACTGCAGCTGATCGCCCATCTCGGTCAGCGAGCGGAAGCGGAAGTCGATCTCGGCCTGGCCGCCGGTGGCGACCTCGTGGTGCTGCCGCTCGACCTCGATGCCGACCTTGGCGAGCTCGAGGCAGATCTCGTTGCGCAGGTCGTTGAGCTGGTCGGTGGGGGCGACGGGGAAGTAGCCCTCCTTGTGCCGCGGCTTGTAGCCGAGGTTCGGGCCCTCGTCCCGGCCGGTGTTCCAGCGCCCCTCGTTCGAGTCGACCTCGTAGAAGGCGAAGTTGGGGCCGAGGTCGAACTTCACGTCGTCGAAGATGAAGAACTCGGCCTCGGGGCCGAAGTAGGCGGTGTCGGCGATGCCGGTGGAGATGAGGTACTTCTCGGCCTTCATCGCGATGTTCCGGGGATCGCGGCTGTAGGCCTCCTTGGTGATCGGATCGACGATGTTGCCGATCAGCGAGAGGGTCGACTCCCGGGCGAAGGGCTCCTCCATCGCCGTGTCCGGATCGGGGACGACCAGCATGTCGGAGCTGTGGATCGCCGCCCACCCTCGGATCGAGGAGCCGTCGAAGCCGAGGCCCTCTTCGAAGGTGTCCTCGGTGATCTGATCGACGGGCTGCACGAAGTGTTGCCAGAGGCCGACGAAGTCGAGGAACTTCACGTCGACGAACTTGGCGTCGATCTTCTTGGCGAGGTCGAGGGCGTCCTTGGGGGTCTTGGGCATCGCTGGGATCCTTGCGGTGATGGGGAGGAAGTCGGGGCGCTCTCTGGCAAGGGGCGTACCAACGTGGCTCGGGCGGATTCGCTGGACTGGGACACCAAGGGCTTCATTGAAGCTGACCTCGTTGCCCAGACGACAAGCAGTCCTTTGCTCGGATCTTGGGCAGTGCCCGCCATGCGAGCAGGCGGCAGCTATCAGCTGTCAGCTGTCGGCTAGAGGGCGGCGTCGCCCCGGTCGCCGGTGCGGATCCGGACGGCCTCCTCGACCGGCGTCACGAAGATCTTGCCGTCGCCGATCCGCCCGGTCTTGGCGGCCCGCTCGATGGCCTCGATGGCCAGGTGGACCAGCTCGGCGGGGACGACGACCTCGACCTTCACCTTGGGGAGGAAGTCCACGACGTACTCGGCGCCCCGGTAGATCTCGGTGTGTCCCCGCTGGCGGCCGAAGCCCTTCACCTCGGTCACGGTCATCCCCTGGACGCCCACCTCGTGGAGGGCCTCCTTCACGTCGTCGAGCTTGAAGGGCTTGATGATGGCTTCGATCTTCTTCATTCGGGGCCTCGGAGCGTTGAGGTGGCCTCCGGGCGATTAGCAAGACTCTTGCCAGCCCGACGAGGCTACGAGCTGCGAGCTATGAGCTTCGAGCAAGTGGGCTCCCGGCTGGGGCGCGAGTCGGCCAAGCTCGCAGCTCGCGGCTCGTAGCTCACAGCCAACACGGACTCCGGGGTATCCTCCTCCCGATGCGCCTCTCTCTGCGCACGAGACTGCTGCTCACGACCCTCCTCCCCGCGGCCCTGCTGCTCGCGGGCATGGCGGTCCTCGCCCACCAGCTCTCGGCCCGGGCCCTCGAGCGCTCCCTGGGCAAGCGCCTCGCCTCGGTGGCCCAGTCCGCCGCCGCGGGTCTGCGGCCCGCCGACGTGACCTTCCTCGAGGCGGGCGACGAGGAGAGCCGCACCCACCGGCGGCTGACCACCACCCTCCAGGCCGTGCGGGACGCCACCGGCGTGCGCCGGCTGGTCCTCTTCGACCCCGAGGGGCTGGCCCTCTGCGACACCGACGGCCGCTACCCCATCGGCACGCCGATCCCCGATCTCTCCCGGGACTCGCTGGAGGTCGAGCGCGCCCTCGGCGGCAAGGCCACCGCCTCGAAGGTGCTCTTCACCGGCTCGGATGGGCTCCCCTACAAGAGCGGCTACGCCCCGGTCCGCGACGGGGAGCGGGTCGTCGGCGCGGTGCTGGTGGACGGCACGGCGGCCTTCTACGCGGACCTCGACCGGCTGCGGAACGCCTTCGGCGCCATCGGCCTGGTGGGCCTGGCGGTGATGGCGCTGCTGGCCGTCCTGGTCACCCGGCTCATCGCGATGCCGATCCGGGACCTGGCCGCCGCCGCCGAGCGCATCGGCGAGGGCGACCTGGCCACGCCGGTCGATCCGCCCCGCCGGGTGGACGAGCTGGGCAGCCTGGGGCGCAGCCTGGAGCAGATGCGCGCGAGCCTCGAGGCGCGCGAGCGCGAGCTGCAGATGATGCTCGCCGGCATCGCCCACGAGGTGCGCAACCCCCTGGGCGGCATCGAGCTCTTCTCGGGGCTGCTCGACGAGGAGCTCGAGCCGGGAGACCACCGCAAGGCCCACGTCGCCCGCATCCGGAAGGAGCTGGGGCACCTGGCGAAGCTGGTCGAGGAGTTCCTCGACTACGCCCGCGAGCGCGAGCCCGAGCTGGCCGACCTGGTCCTGGGCGAGATGTTCTTCGAGCTCTCCCAGATCGAGGGGCCCAGCGCGCAGGAGCGGGAGGTGGTGCTCCAGCTCGACGCCGCCGAGGACGCGGTGGTGCGGGTCGACGCGAGCCTGCTGCGCCGCGCGGTCCTGAACCTCCTGCGCAACGCGATCCAGGCCAGCCCCGAGGGCGGGGTGGTGCGCCTGCGCGCCCACCGGGAGGGTGCGCGGGTGCTGCTGGCGGTGGAGGACGCCGGCGCGGGCGTCCCCGAGGAGAAGCGCGAGCGGATCTTCGAGCCCTTCTTCACCACCAAGGAGAAGGGCAGCGGCCTGGGCCTGGCGCTGGTCGCCAAGACCGCCAAGGTCCACGGCGGCGAGGTCCGGGTGGAGGAGGCCGAGGGCGGCGGCGCCCGCTTCGTGATGGCGCTCCCCGCGGCCACCCGCGGCGCTTGATCTTAGGGGCCCGCTCGGCGTTCCATGTTCCCCGAGGGGAGGGAAGCGACCTGGCCGACGAGAGAGATCGCAGGCTCGAGGAGGGGGCCGACACCGGGGGCGACGACGAGTCGACCTCGCCGGGGCCGGCGCCCGCTGGCTGGCGGCAGGTGCCGCTGGGCGCCGAGGACGACCACATCCGCACCTCGCCGATGGTCGCGGTGCCGGACGAGGCGGCCCTCCAGCGCGCCCGCCTCGACTCCCAGCCCACCCTCGCGGAGGGAGCCTTCGCCACCCCAAAGGTGCGGGCGACCCCGGCCGGCGAGGGCGAGGTCGACGCGGGCTCGGAGGACTCGCTCCTGCAGGCCGGCAGCTTCGACGAGCGCTACCAGCAGACGCGGGTCCTCGGGAGCGGCGGCATGGGGGTGGTCACCCTCCACCAGGATCGCATCGTCGGCCGCGCGGTCGCCCTGAAGACGGCCCACGCGCCCACCAGCGAGGCGGGCCAGAGCCGGGGCGCCATCTGGCGCTTCCTGCGCGAGGCCCGGGTGCAGGGCCAGCTCGAGCACCCGGCGATCGTGCCGGTCTACGACCTGGGCCGGGACGACCGGGGCGCGGCCTACTTCACGATGCAGCGGGTCCGCGGCCGCAGCCTGGCGGAGGTGCTCGCCAGCCGGACGGATGAGGGCAGCGCCGCCCGCCTCTCCGCCCGCAAGGTCCTCGACATCCTCTCCCGGGTGGCGCTGGCCCTCGACTACGTCCACCACCGCGGCGTGGTGCACCGGGACCTCAAGCCCGAGAACATCATGATCGGGGAGTACGGCGAGGTCTTCCTCCTCGACTGGGGCCTGGCCCGGGTGCTCGGCTCCGAGGACCTGCCCAAGCTCGGCGAGGAGGAGCAGCCGGTCTCCCTGGAGGCGGACGGCAAGACCCGCGCCGGCGAGGTGCTCGGCACGCCGGGCTACATGGCCCCCGAGCAGGTCGCGGACGCCTCGAAGGTCGACGCCCGCGCCGACCTCTACGCCTTCGGCGCCATCCTCTACGAGGCGCTCTGCGGGCTGCCCCTCCACGGCAGCGGCGAGCTGCCCACCCTCCTCTACTCGACGATGAAGGTCGACGGGGCGAGCCTCCCCGACGAGGTGGAGGTCGCCCCCGAGCTCGCCGAGCTGGTCCGGCAGCTGACCCGCAAGGAGCCGGCGGATCGACCCGCGAGCGCCCGGGAGATCGCCCGCACCCTCGAGGCCTTCCTCGACGGCGAGCGGGACGCGACCCTGCGGCAGAAGGCCGCCCGGGAGCACCTCGCGCACGCCCGGGAGACCCTCGCGGCCGCCGCGAGCGGCGCCGACGATCTCGAGGCGCGGCGGGCGGCCCTCCAGCAGGTCGGCCGGGCGCTCGCCCTGGCGCCGGACCTCGAGGCGGCCCGCGAGCTGCTCTTCGAGCTGCTCACCTCCCCCCCGAAGGTGGTGCCCCCGGAGGCGAAGAAGGCCCTGGAGGCCGGCGCCCGGGAGGCGATGATGATGGGCGCCCGCACGGCGGTGGCCGGCTACTTCGGCATCTCCGTCTTCGTGCTCATCGCCCTGTGGATGGGCATCCGCTCCTACCCCGCGCTCTTCACCCTCGCGGGCGCCATGGCCGCCTGCGCGGCCTACACCGCCTACTTCCTCTGGCGGCCGCCGGGGCTGAAGCTGCCCCTCGGCCACCTCCTGCTCACCGCGAGCACGGTGGGGATCTCCAGCGTGATGTTCGGCCCCCTGGTGCTGGTGCCGATGCTGGCGGTCTCCAACAGCGTCTCCTACCTCACCTCGGTGAACGACAAGGAGTGGCTGGTCGCCCTCTCCGGGGTCGCCGCGGTGGTGGTGCCGGCGGTCCTGCAGATGATGGGCATCCTGCCGGCGAGCTACGCCATCCAGAACGGCGTCATCAATATCCTCCCCTGGATGATGGACTTCCCGCCCCTGCCCACCATGGCCTTCCTGGTGGTCACCCAGGCCGGCATCGTCGTGGCCGCCTGCATCTTCGTCCTGCGCCTGAAGCGCCGGGCGGCCGCCGCCGAGAAGGAGGTCCAGCTCACCGCCTGGCAGCTCGAGCAGCTCGTCGGGCGGGACGGCTGAAGCCCGGCGTCAGCGGTCCTCGAGGACGATCACCCGCTCGGCCTCGCCGTAGCCGCTGCGCTCGGTGAAGGGCAGCGTCCCGAAGGGATCCTCGTCGCCGGGCACGCAGGTTGACCCGAAGGGATCGGCCTCGCAGAGCGCAACCTCGTCGCCCGCCAGATCGAGCCAGGCGATCGACAGCGCCACCGGGACGAACTCACTCTCTTCCACCGGACCACGGCAGACCTCGGCCACCGTCCCGGGAAGCACGCTGCTCACCCGGGAGGGCTCGATGATCTCCTGCTGCTCCGCCCCGCTCTCGTACTGCACCCAGAAGATCAGTGGGGCGGTCCCCAGCTCATGGACCCCCTCGTATTCGAGCCGGAAGGTGTCGCAGTCCTCTCCCGGACCGCAGCCCGACGCCACGACCAGAACGAGCATCAAGAAATACCGCGCACGAGTCATCTGCACCTCAAGGGTCGTCGATGACGATCGTCAGATGGGTATCCTGGCCGCTCCCCAGCAGGGTGAAGGTCATGCCGCCCTGCGGATCCCCGGGATCGGGCTCGCACTCGGGAGAGAAGTAGTCTTCGAGACAGGCCGCCTCTTCGTCCCTGTCCAGGTCCAGCCACGCAAAGGCCGTGTAGCCCGGCCGATCACCCACGGGCTCATAGGTCGAATGGCAGGAGTACTCGATAACCGCGCCAGACAGTACTTGGTCGACGAACTCCGGGGCGGTCCACCCAGCGCCGAAGCGACGATCCTCCGGTGCTGTATATCTGGCCAGCAGACTGGCCTGACTGATGTCCAGATCCCCGACGTAGCGATACTGATAGTAGACGCAGTAGTCGAGATCTCTCTCGGTGCCGCATCCCCCCGACAGGCCCATGAGCACCGCTGCGAAGCCCAATACCCGAAGAGTCGACCCGTATGATCCGACCATCTCTCTCCGTCCTCCTCTGCAGAGAGCCGACCGGGGTGCGGCCTGGTTCGCCCGTCCCCCGATCGACCCTCGAAGCCCCTAGAACGGGGCGCACCATTGCGTTCCAGCGCTGGTCACCCCATCCAACGTGAAGGTCGTGCCCCTCGACTCATGGCTCGACCATGTGCCGACCAGTCGCTCGGCCGGCTCGAACCCGAAGAAGTACGCGGCGAAGCCAAACTGCACCCTCGGCTCATTCTGTCCCCACAGGGGCCTGTCGAAGATGGCCAATCCCGTGCCATCACAGAGCCTCACGCGAGACTCGAGCTCGTGCTCGCCCGTGGGCTCCGAACAGGCCCAGGGAATGAACCCAAATCTCCAGCAGAAGCGGCTGTTGGCCTGATACCCGCCCCGGGTCTGGGTCGTGCTGCCGCGGGCAATGTGCCTCCAGGATCGATGGAGGTTCACGGACTGGAACTCCGCGCAGTTCTCCTGCTCCCCATCACAGGCCACCTGCGTGTCGATCTCGTCGAAGAGCGCCATGGGTGTCGCCATCATGGCTGCGAGACCCGCGCCGGCCTCGCAGTCGTCTTCCGCGAGGCAGAACTGCTGCCCACCCACGATGATGTAGCCCGCCTTTCCGGAGAGGAAGGCCGTGACCGGGTTGCCGACCGCGAAGAGGGTCTCCGTCTTCTCGTCGGGGATGTAGCCCTGACCGATCATCTCGAAGGCCAGCTCGATCCCGATCTGAGATCCTTCCCGCATCAGCGGTGCAGCGTTCAGGTGCTCCTCGGAGAAGGCGTAGAAGTCGTGCCACGTGTCGAACTCCAGCGGCTTCTCCGGTGCCGGAAAGACCGTCTTGAGCTCGGTGGCGTCGAAGGTGACCTGCCCGGGTTCGCCGAAGACGAGCTCCGTCTCCCCGTCGAACTCCGCGGCCATGGCCGCAGGGTTGATCCCCAGAAGTCCTGAAACCGCGAACAGAACCATTGTCTTTCTCATGAGAGCCTCCAAGATGGCGTTGAGGTCGATACGACGCCCTGGAGGCTAGAGAGCCCTCCCGCTGCAGTCTCTCGGGGAAACCCTGATTCTCGTGCACTCATTTCAGGGTTCTTCCCGATCGTCGATCGCGAGCAGGCCCCAGAGGCGCGCGAGCTCGACCATCTCCCGCCGGTCCGCGAAGCCGAGCTTCTGGCGCAGCGTGGCTCGATGCGACTCGACGGTCTTCTCGCTCACCACCAGCGCTCGAGCCACCTGCTGGTTCGTCCACCCCCTGGCCAGCCGGCCGAAGACCTCCTCCTCCCTCGGGGTGAGGCTGACGAACGCATCCGTCTCGACGAGCCGCCGCTCGCCTCGAAACCGGACGGTGCCGGACGGTGATCGTTCCTTCGAGGATCGCTCGCAGGGACTCGACCAGGTCCTCCATCGGGATTGCCTTGTGTACGACACCAGCGGCGCCGGCCTTAAGGGAGGAGGTCACCAGGTCGGGATGATCGAGGCCGGTGTACACCACGGACTTCGTCGCGGGCTGCGTCCTGCGCAACGTCCGGATGGCCCAGAGGCCACCCTGCCGGGGCATCTTCAGGTCGACCAGCAAGAGCGAGGCCTCGTGCACGGTGGCCACCTCCACAGCGTCCTCAGCGCTCTGGACACAGATGATCTCATCGAAGTCCAGCGCCTTCGCGAGCAAGGGCTCCAGCACCGAGGTCACGCAAGGATGATCGTCCGCCACCACCGCGATGCGCGCACTTGCTTGTCGCTTGTCGCCGACCCGGTCCCATCCATCACCATCTCCTCAATGGGTATTTATACCCATGTCCGACACTGACGCAAACGCGCCAAAAGCGTGAGGTGCGGGCGCCCCCTAGACCTTGCCGTAGAGCCAGCCCAGCGGGCCCCAGACCTTCGCGTAGCCGGCCTCGCCGTGGGGGCGGCTAAAGCCCAGCCTCATCAGCGGGGTCATCACCCGCTGCTTCTTCTCCAGCGAGCGATGGATGCGGCTCTGCGCGAAGGCGGCGTTGTAGCGCTCCATCGCCTCCGGGCTCCAGCGGCCGGGCGGCCGGTCCGCGAGGTGGCCGACCAGGAAGCGGGCGTTCTTCATCGAGGGGACGATGCCGCAGCCCCCGGTGGCCTCGACCATGCCGATGGTGTCCCCCACCAGGGCCAGGCCGGGGATCTCCATCCCCCGCTCGTGCAGGGCCCCCATGGGGATGAGGGTCGCCCCCTGGAAGGACCAGCTCGCCGAGGCCACCCGCTCGGAGAAGACCGGCAGCCGCTCGAAGAGGGCGTCGAGGAAGGCGAGCATCCGGCTGCCGCCCGGCGGGCGGGCCCGCTCTGCCGGGGAGAGGGCGGCGGAGATCAGCATCACCCCGACCTCGGCGGCGTCGCCGCCCCGGGGGAAGATGAAGGCCAGCGCCGCGGGCATCTCCGGCTCGATGGCGCCGGCGGAGACGAAGAAGAACTCCATCCCCTCGTAGTCGGTGGTGAGGCCGGTGCAGATCCGCTTGGCGATGGGGCAGTCGAGGCGCCCGCGATCGACGCCGGTGGCGAGCCGGGAGCGGTGGCCGTCCGCGGCGACCATGGTCTCGCCCTCGACGCGAGCGCCGTCGGCCAGGATCAGGCCCACGCAGCGCCCTTCCTCCAGGACCGGCGCGGCCACCGGGCTCTCGAAGCGGAGCTCGGCCCCGGCCGCCTCCGCGGCCTCCCGCAGCCCCTCGGTGAGGGAGCGCCACTCGAAGAGGTGGGACTCGACCTCGCGCTCGACCTCGAAGCTCGCCCTCGCCCCCGGCGACCAGTAGCGCCGCTTCGCGGTGCGGTGGAGGCTGATCGTGTCCATGAAGGAGGGCCCGAGCAGCTCGTCGACGATCGGGTCGGGCCGCAGGGTCTCCCCCCGGGGAAAGACCCCGGTGGTCTTCTCCTTCTCCAGGACGAGGACCGAGAGCCCGGCCCGGGCGGCGAAGATCGCCGTCGAGAGGCCCGCCGGGCCGGCGCCGCTGATCAGGAGGTCGTAGCGCGATTCGCTCACGCGACACTCGTATCGCGATCCCTCCGGGGTCGGCAAAGGGGGGCCGGTGGAAGAGGCCGCGAGACAGGCCTGTTGCACTCCGGACCATTTCTCGCCCGATCCCCCGTTCGAGCCTACCCTCGCGGGTAGACATGAGAGGTCTCTCCTTCATCCGGAGGCTCGGGGTCCTCGCCCTCGCGCTCCTCCTCCTCTCGCCCGTCTGGGCGCAGGTCGAGCTCGACCGGGCCGAGGCTGGGCTCGACCGCCTCGAGCAGCTGCGGCGCGCCGAGATCCGCGGCTGGCGCCAGCAGGTCCAGCAGCTGCGCGCGAAGGAGGGCGCCGACGAGAGCTGGCAGGCGAGCGTCGACACCTTCGCGCTCCAGCTCGAGGCCGTCCTCCAGGCCGACCTCGTCGATCTCGGCGCCCCCTCCCTCGTGCCCCCGGCCACCCGGCCGGCGCCGATCGCGAGCGAGCCGCCGGACCCGGCCGCCCTGGAGCGGATGGAGGCCTACGCGGCGCGCGCCGGGGCGCTGAAGGCCCGCGAGGCCCAGCTGCGGGCGGCCCGGGCGAAGGTGAGCGCCGGGGCGCTGCGCGGGCTCCACCGCCTGGAGTCCTCTCGCACCGGCCCGCCGACGGCCGGCGGCTACTTCCGGGCCGCCGAGCGCGAGCGCCTCCTCGACCGGCTCCGGCAGAGCCTGCGCATCGCCGAGGAGCACACCCGCCGCCAGCTGCGCGGGCTCCACACCCTCCCCGCCCGCGCCTCCGCGCCCGAGCTCTCGAGGGCGCTGTGGACCGCCTGCGCCTGGGCGGTGGTGACCCTGGTCGCCTTCGGCCTGGTGGCCCGCCGCAAGGACGCGCTGATGCGCTTCCTGCGCAAGCGCATCGGCCGGAGCATCGAGCGCCCCGCCCTGCGCCTCTCGGTGGAGCGCTGGGTGCGCTTCTTCCTGGCCATCGGCCCGGCCTTCTTCTGGGTGCTCTTCCTCGAGGCGATGAACGCGGCGCTCGCCCCGCTGAACCTGGGGGAGGTGCGCCTGCTACGGCTGCTCCTCCTGACCTGGGCCTGGTACCGGGTCGTCCGGGACGGGGCCCTCCACCTGCTGACGACCTGGGCGGCCGCCCGCGACAACGTGCTGGGGCCCGCGGTGCGCCTGCGAATCATGCGCTCGCTGCGCCTCGGCGGGCGGACCGTCGTCGGCCTCCTGGTGGTCCTGCTCTCCCTCGAGCGCCTCGCCGGCGCCGGCCCCCTCTTCCACGCCGCGGCCGCGATCGCCGCGATCTTCCTCGCCACGAGCCTGCTGGTCCTGGTGGCACACTGGCGAGTGGAGATCCTGGAGACCTGGCGGGAGGACTTCGAGGGGGGCCGGCTCGCCCGCCTCGCCCATCGCTCCGAGGCCCACCCCACCTTCGAGACCCTCGTCGCCCTGATCCTCGGGCTGGCCCTGGTGGTCGTCCTCTTCGTCCGCGGTCTGCGCGACCTGGCGCTGCGCTTCACCCGGGTACGCCGCCTCTTCGCCGCCTTCGAGCGCCGCAAGCTCGAGCGCCGCGGCGAGACCGCGGTCTCGGGCGACGACGACCTCGCCCGCCTGCCCGACGCCATCCAAGACGCCCTGGGGGAGGGCCCCATCGCCCCGGCCGAGGCCCTGCCCCACTTCCCGGGCCTCACCGAGGCCCGGCTCTTCTTCGAGCAGCGCGCCGACCGCGGCACCGGGGGCAGCCTGGCCCTGGTGGGCGAGCCGGGCTCGGGCCGGCGCAGCTGGCTGCGCGCCCTGGGCGAGGCCTGCAAGGACATCCCCACCACCGAGCTCACCCTCCCCCGCCGCCCCACCTCCGCCACCGAGGTCTGCGAGCAGCTCATCGCGGGGCTCTCCCTCGAGTGCGAGGCGACCCCCGACGCGGTGGTCGCCGCCCTCGAGGCCCGGCCCCTGACCCGGATCGTGGTGCGCAACCCCAAGCTCCTCGCGCTGCGCTGCATGGGGGGGCTGCGGACCTTCGAGACCTTCCTCGAGATCATCGGCCGCAGCGCCGAGCGGGTGCAGTGGATCTGCGTCTTCCCCGCGGGCCTCTGGCGCTTCCTCTCCCGCGTCTACAACGAGGTGCACCTCTTCCAGCAGGTCTGCCAGCTCGGCCCCTGGAGCGAGGAGCAGATCGACGAGCTGATCAGCCGCCGGATGCGCCGGGCCAAGGTCGTGCCCCGCTACCAGATCTCGGTGGTCGACAACCTCGACGGCACGGCCTTCGACACCGAGGTGGTCCACACCGCCCGTCGCTACCACCGGCTGATCTGGGACTACGCCGACGGCAACCCGGCGGCGGCCCTCCACTTCTGGCTGCGCTCCCTCTCGGTGGACCCCGAGACCGGAGAGGTGGTCGCCCGCCTCTTCCGGGCGCCGGACGGCGCCGCCCTGGATCGCCTCGACGAGCGCTCCCGCTTCGCCCTGGCCTGCGTCGCCCTCCACGACGGCATCTCCATCCCGGACGCCGCCCGCGCCCTGGGCTACTCGGTGGGGGAGACCGAGGCGCTGCTCGAGAACCTGCGCGAGTCCGGCGTGCTCGAGGAGCGTGACCGCCACCTGAAGCTCTCCACCCACTGGCAGCGCGCGGTCCTGCGCTTCCTGCGCCAGCGCCACCTGGTGGCCGCCTAGAGGCCAAGAAGACCATGGTCGAGTTCGACAAGATCCTCGAAGTGATTCGCCCTGGCGGGATCGTCTCGGGCATCGTGGTCCTCGGCTTCACCTGGCTCCTGGCCGAGGCCATCCGCAAGGGCATGGCCACCTGGAGCGCGCGCTGGCCCTCCAACCGCCTGGTGCTGCAGCACTCAGGCTCCCTGCTGCGCTACGCGGTCTGGGGCCTCGGAGCCATGGCGGCCCTCTTCCTGGCGGTGGATCTCTCCCGGCAGGCGCTCACCGCCCTGGCCGGCATCATCGCCGTGGCCGGGGGCTTCGCCCTCAAGGACGTGGCCACCTCGGTGCTGGCAGGGATCACCCTCCTGGTCGATCGCCCCTTCCAGGTCGGCGACCGGATCACCTTCGGGGAGCACTACGGCGAGGTGGTCGCCATGGGCCTGCGCTCGGTGAAGCTGATGACCCTGGATCACAACCTGGTCACCATCCCCAACGGGAGGCTGCTCACCGACGTGGTCTCCTGCGGGAACGCCGGGGCGATCTCGATGATGGTGCAGCTCGACTTCCACCTCGGCGTCGATCAGGATCTGGCGGCTGCCCGCCGGATCGTCACCGACGCCATCACCACCTCGCGCTACGCCTACCTCAGGGAGCCCTGGAAGCTGGTCGTCAGCCAGGTCACCCTGGGCGAGGTGGTGGCGCTGCGCCTGCGGGCGAAGGTCTACGTCCTCGATCTGGGCTACGAGAAGGACCTGGAGACCGACGTCACTTCGAAGGTCACCCTCGCCTTCGCCGAGGCCGGCCTCTCGCCGCCGGCCATCCTCCACCGGCCCCTCCCCGCCGCCGCGGCCTGATGGCCCGATGGGGTCAGACCCCGACAAATGACACTTGCTCGTATGTGTCATGTGTCGGGGTCTGACCCCATCCCTGACCGGGCCGCTTCGGACGGCCTGGCTGGTGGTCCCTAGGATCGACTGAAACGGACCTCCGTTTCGGTGAAACGAATCCTTTCGCGCCCGGATTGGCACCCATGGACGAGCACGTGCGAGAGATGATCGGCAACATCCCCCTGGACGACCTCATGACCGACACCTCGGCCTGGCGGGCGGTGGAGCTCGCCTTCGCCACCCTCGGCCGGGCCGTCCTCCTCCTCGACGAGGACTTCAAGGTCCTGGTCGCCACCCAGAGCTTGAGCGAGATGCTCTGCGACCGGGCGGCGGAGAAGATCGTCGGCCGGCCGATCTCCAACCTCCTCGGGGAGAGCTTCGCCGCCATCGGCTCGGAGATCCGCACCGCCCTCGAGCAGGGCATGACCCAGGAGGGGCGCCGGGCCTTCCTCCACTGCGGCGAGGGTCAGAGCCGCCTAGCCTCGGTCTCCGGCAGCCTGCTGCCGGGCACGCCCCCCCGCTACCTGCTGGTGATCCGCCCCGCCGAGTCCGAGATCTTGAGCTCGGTGAGCGTGGGACGGGGCCTGGTCGCCGAGTCGCCCGCCATGCTCTCGGTGGTGCACCTCATCGAGCAGCTCCACCGCTCCGAGGCGAACCTCCTGGTCACCGGGGAGAGCGGCGTGGGCAAGGAGGCCGTCGCCCGGGCCTTCCACGAGAGCTCTCCGCGCCGCGGCGGCCCCTTCGTGGCCATCAACTGCGCCGCCATCCCCGAGACCCTGCTGGAGTCCGAGCTCTTCGGCCACAAGCGGGGCGCGTTCACCGGCGCGGTGCGCGACCGCAAGGGCCGCTTCGAGATGGCCTCCGGCGGCACCCTCTTCCTCGACGAGATCGGCGAGCTCCCCCTGCACCTCCAGGCCAAGCTGCTGCGGGTGCTGCAGGACAAGACCTTCCTGCCGGTGGGGGAGGACCGGGTGCGGAAGCTCGACGCCCGGATCATGGCCGCGACCAACGTGGACATCGAGGCCGCGATCGCCCGGGGCGACTTCCGCGAGGACCTCTACTACCGCCTCTCGGTGGTGCCGGTGCGCATCCCTCCCCTGCGCGATCGCCCCGAGGACATCGAGCCGCTGACCCGGCACCTGCTGATGCGGATCAGCGGCCGCGAGGGGCGCGCCCTGCTCCTCTCGCCCGACGCCCTCGACATCATCCGGCGCTACCGCTGGCCGGGGAACGTGCGTCAGCTGCAGAACGTCATCGAGTTCGCGGTGGCCATGAGTCAGGGCCAGACCCTGCGCCCCGACCACCTCCCCACCGAGATCCGGCAGGAGCGCTGCTCGACGCCGCGCCCCGAGGGCGAGGCGGCCGCCGAGCTACCGGTCGCGGCCACCGACCCGGAGCGGGCCCGGATCGAGGCCGCCCTCTCCGAGGCCCACTGGAACCGCAACCGCGCCGCCGAGCGCCTGGGGATCAGCCGCACCACCCTCTGGCGGCGGATGCGCGAGCTGGGGATCCAGTGAAGCGCCGCCCCTTCCTCCTCCGGGTCTGGAGCGCCCTCGGCCTCCTGCTGGTGGGAGGATGGTCGGGCTTCTCCCTCGCCGCGCTCCACCGCGCCGGCCGCCGCCGGGAGGCCCCCCTCGCCCTGGACGATCCGCGCCTCGAGACGCTCGAGCCCGGCGCCGCGCTGCTGATCGAGGGGTGGTGGCTGCGCCGGGAGGACGAGGGGCTGCTGGCCCTCTCCCGCACCTGCACGCACCTCGGCTGCACCCTCGCCCCCGCCGCCGGGGGTGAGGGCCTCGCCTGCCCCTGTCACCGCAGCCGCTTCGACGCCGCCGGGCAGCCCCTCTCGGGCCCGGCCCGGGAGCCCCTCGCGCGCCGCCACCTCCGGCGGAAGGACGGCCGGTGGGTGGAGGGAGCGCCCGCGGGATGAGCACCCCCGCCGCCGCCGCCCCCCGCCGGGCCGATCCGCTGGCGCGGCTGGCGCTGGCGGCCCTCTTCCTCTCGCTGCTCACCGGCCTCCCCCTGGTCGGCCTCTACCGGCCGGAGGCCGCCCGGGCCAGCGTCGAGGCCCTCGCCTCGGGCTGGCCCTTCGGCTGGCTGCTGCGGGGGATGCACTGGGCGGCGGCCACCGCGCTCGTCGCCTTCACCCTCGGCCACCTCCTCCTCGCCCTCTGGCGCCGCGACGATCAGCGCGCGAGCCGCGGCCGCTGGTGGACCGCCCTCCTCTCGGGCCTGGCCCTGATCCTCGTCGGGCTCTCGGGCTTCGTCCTGCGGGGTGACGCCGAGGCCCTCGGCGCCCTCGCGATCTGGCGCGGCCTCCTCGAGGCCCTCCCCCTTCTCGGCCCCGCCCTCGCGACCCTGGTGCTGGGCGTGCCCGGCGCGGGGCTGGGCCCGGTGGCGATCCACCACGCCGGCACCTTCTCGCTCCTGGCCCTGGGCCTGACCCTCCACCACGGGCTGATGCGCTGGCCGGACCTGCGCTCGTGGGTGCTCGTCCTGGGCGGCGCCTTCTGCCTGGCGGCCCTCCTGCCCGCCACCCTCTTCGAGGGCAGCGGCGCCGGCGTGGTCCACGGCCCCTGGTACCTCCTGGGCCTGCAGGCCCTCCTCCTCGTCTCTCCCCTCTGGGTCGCCGGCCTCGGCGCCCTGCTCCTGGGCGGGGCCCTCCTCCTCCTGCCCCGCCTCTCCGATCCCGGCCGGCGGGCGCTCCTCTCTGGCCTCGCCCTCCTCGCCCTGCTCCACCTGGGGGGCAGCCTCTGGCTGGTGCTGCGATGAGCGAGCCGGGCCCGGCCCCTGCCGACGCGCCTCCCCTCCGCTTCGGCGGCGCCCTGCGGGCCGTGCTGATCTTCTCGCTGCTGGCCGGCCTGGTCGTCCTCCTGCGGGAGGTCGAGCGCCGGGAGGGGGCGGGGGATCCCGCGATGATCCCGGCGGGGAGCCAGGAGGCCTGCCTCGCCTGCCACGCCCTGCGCGAGGGGCCGGGGGGCGCGCACGGCGGGCTGCTCCAGGGCTGCGAGAGCTGCCACCTCGGCGACCCGCTCGCCCTCGAGAAGGGCCGGGCCCACCGCGGCCTGGAGAAGGAGCCGGGGGCGCTCGAGACCGCCGCCCTCACCTGCGGCCGCGCCGGCTGCCACCCGGACACCACCCGCGACGTGCAGGGCTCGCTGATGGCCACGGCGGTCGGGCTGGTCTCGGTGGACCGCCTCGTCTTCGGAGAGCACCCGCGGCCCGGGGGTGAGCAGACGATGGCCGAGGTGCTGGCCGAGGCCGAGCCGAGCCCGGCCGAGGACCACCTGCGCCACCTCTGCGGCGGCTGCCACCTCGGCGCTCGCCGGGCGAACCGCGACGACGCCGTGGGCCTCGGCGCCGACGTCGGCTCGGGCTGCGCCGCCTGCCACAGCCGCAAGGCGAAGGAGGAGGGCGTCCACTCCCCGCTGCTGCCCACCCCCGACGACGCCCAGTGCCTGGGCTGCCACTCCCGCAGCGGCCGGATCTCCCTCTCCTACCGCGGCCTCTCGGAGGTCCTCCCCGGCCAGGCCCCGCCCTGCGGCGAGAGCGAGCGGGAGACCCTCGCCGACGGGAGGATCACCTGCCGCCAGCCCGCGGACGTCCACCAGCGCGCGGGGCTCGGCTGCGTCGACTGCCACCTCCCCTCCGAGCTGATGGGCGACGGCCAGCGTCACGCTCACCAGGAGGAGGCGGTCGAGGTGCGCTGCGCCGACTGCCACCCCGCCGCGGATGCCCCGCCCCGCAGCGTCGCGGCGGCCACGGTCGGCGATCCCCGCCTGCGGCGGATCCTCGCGAAGCAGGATCCTCCCCTGCCGCCCGGGACCCGCCTCGGCCTGGGCGAGGGCGGCCGCCCCCTGTGGAACCTGCGCCTGGAGGAGGGCCAGCGCTGGCTGCAGCCCAAGGGCGGCGGCGCGCCGCATCTCTCGAAGCCCACCCCGGCGGATCCCGATCACCGTCAGCCGGGGCACGAGCGCCTCGCCTGCGCGAGCTGCCACGCGCGCTGGGCGCCGACCTGCCCGACCTGCCACACCCGCAAGGAGCCCGCGACGCCCCAGTGGGACTTCGCCCACGCCGCGCAGACCCCCGGCGCCTGGATCGAGACCAGCGAGGGGGGCTTCGCCCGGCCCCCCACCCTCGGGCTGCGCCGCCAGGCCGGGAGCGAGGGCGCCGGCCGCATCGTGCCGGTGGTGCCCGGGATGATCCTGGAGGTGGAGCCGGGGCCCGGAGCCGCGCCGCTGCGGCACCGCCTCTTCGCGCCCCTCGACCCCCACACCACCGGCAAGAGCCGGACCTGCGAGGCCTGCCACCTCGACCCCCTGACCCTGGGGCTGGGCCGCGGGACGATCCGCTTCGGACCGGAGGGCCCGATCCTCGAGCCCGAGGAGGGCGCGGACGATCACTGGACCCGGCTGGGGGACCTCGAGCCCGGCCGGGGCACCCGCAGCAACCTCCACAGCCTCGACGCGCCGACCCTGCAGCGCAGCCTGCGGGTGGGGCTCTGCCTCGGCTGCCACCCGGCGAAGGATCCCATCCACCGGGACCTCCCGGGCGCCCTCGAGCGGCTGCGCACGAGCCGCCGCTGCGAGGGGCCCCGGGATCCCTGGATCTTCGCCGGACCCGGGACGGCGGAACCCTGAACACTGCCGTTTCATGAAACGCTTCGGTGCAACGGGGCGTTTCAGTTTCGACGCGCCGAGTCGAAGGCACTGAGCCAACCCACCGGAATCACGTGATCCGGATCTGGTCCGGGCGTTGCTCTTGCCTCCTCTCACCAGGAGGCGAAGCAAGGCATGAAGCTCGACCGACGACAGTTCATCAAGGTGTCCGGCCTGGCCGCGGGCGCGACCTACGCCGCGGGAGCCAAGGGCGACTTCTGGGGGCTGACCCGCCCCAACACCGACGCGCCGCAGACCGAGGGTGACCGGATCGTCCCCACCTTCTGCGAGATGTGCTTCTGGAAGTGCGGCGTGCTGGCCCACGTGAAGGACGGCCGGGTGACCAAGATCGAGGGCAACCCCGATCACCCGCTCTCCCAGGGCCGCCTCTGCCCCCGGGGCGCCGGCGGCACCGGCCTCCTCTACGATCCCGACCGGCTGCGCCAGCCGCTGCTGCGGGTGAAGAAGCGCGGCGAGCAGGTCTTCGAGCCGGTGAGCTGGAGCCGGGCCCTCGACGAGGTCGCCGAGAAGCTCGACCGCGTCCGCCAGAAGCACGGCCCCGAGGCCCTCGCCCTCTTCAGCCACGGCTTCGGCGGCTCCTTCTTCAAGACCCTGGTGAAGGCCTACGGCACCGGCAACATCACCGCGCCGAGCTTCGCCCAGTGCCGGGGTCCCCGGGACGCGGCCTTCCAGCTCACCTTCGGCGCCGCCGTGGGCTCCCCCGAGCGGGTCGACCTCGAGAACGCCCGCGTCATCGCCCTGATCGGCTCGCACCTGGGCGAGAACATGCACAACACCCAGGTGCAGGAGCTGGCCACGGCCATCGATCGCCGGGCCGAGATCATCGTCGTCGATCCGCGCTTCTCCACCGCCGCCGGCAAGGCCCGCCACTGGCTGCCCATCAAGCCGGGCACCGACGTCGCCCTCCTGCTGGCCTGGATCAACGTCATCCTCGAGGAGGAGCGCTTCGATCACCGCTACGTCGCCGAGCACGCCATCGGCCTTACGCAGCTGCGCGAGCACGTGGCCGGCAAGACCCCGGAGTGGGCGTGGACCCAGACCGGCGTCGACCCGGATCAGATCCGCGCCTCGGCCCGGCTCCTCGCCGGCGCCCGGCCCGCCGCGCTGGTCCACCCCGGCCGCCACTCCACCTGGGACGGCAACGACACCCAGCGCGGCCGGGCCATCGCCATCCTCAACGCCCTGCTCGGCAGCTGGGGACGCAAGGGCGGCCTCTTCGTCCCGACCAAGAAGAAGATCGCCCCCTACCCCGGGCCGGTGCCCCACGTCGCCGAGGGCGCCGCGCGGGACATGCCCGAGGGCGTGGTCTACCCCTTCGCGGACGAGGTCCTGGCCCACGGCCTGCGCGACGCCAGCCTCCCCGACTGGAAGGGCGAGCCCATCAAGGCCTGGATGGTCTACGGCACCAACCTCCTGCACGCGCTGCCTCAGCCCGCGCGCACCATCGAGGCCATGCAGAACCTCGACTTCAGCGTGGTCATCGACGTGCTGCCGGCCGAGGTCACGGGCTGGGCCGACGTGATCCTCCCCGAGGCCACCTACCTCGAGCGCCACGACGACATCCACACGCCGGGCTGGAAGCGCGGCTACGCCGCCCTGCGCCAGCCGGTGGTGCCGCCCCTCCACCAGAGCCGGCCGGGGTGGTGGATCGCCAGGGAGCTCGCCACCCGGCTGGGCCTCGGGGAGTACTTCCCCTGGGAGGACGCGCGGGACTACCTCGAGACCCGCCTGCAGGCCTCGGGCTCGTCCCTGGCCGAGCTCGAGCGCAAGGGCGTGCTCGTCGACGACGAGGCGCCGATCACCTTCGAGGAGGGGATCGCCCCGAGCTTCCCCACGCCCTCGGGGAAGATCGAGCTCTACTCCCAGCAGCTCGCCGACGCGGGCCTCCCTCCGATGCCCGAGATGGTCGCCCCGGTGAAGCTGGAGAGCGAGCAGTTCCACCTCCTCTTTGGCCGGGCGCCCACCCACACCTTCGGGCGCACCACCAACAACCGCGTCCTCGGCGAGGTGATGGCGGAGAACGTCCTGTGGATCAACGCCGGCCGGGCGAAGGAGCTCGGCTTCTCGCGCAACGAGAAGGTGACGCTGGTCAACCAGGACGGCGTGGTCTCCGACCCGATCCGCCTGCGGGCCACCGAGCGGATCCGCCCCGACTGCGTCTACATGGTCCACGGCTTCGGCCACACCAACCCGAAGCTGCGCTTCGCGCGCGGCAAGGGCGCGGCTGACTCCCCCCTCATCACCCGCACCCGCGTCGACCCGGCGATGGGGGGCACGGGCATGAACGTCAACGTCGTCCGGCTGCAGAGGGCCTAGAGCGATGAAGAAGCGCTACGTGATGCTGATGGACATGGCGAAGTGCGTGGGCTGCTCGGCCTGCGCCATCGCCTGCAAGGCCGAGAACGCCACCCCCGAGGGCGCCTCCCGCAACTGGATCGTCGAGGAGACGGAAGGGGCCTACCCCGACCTGCGGATGACGATCCGCTCCGAGCGCTGCCACCACTGCAGCGACGCGCCCTGCGTCGAGGCCTGCCCCACCGGGGCCAGCCACTACGGGCCGGGCGGCACCGTGATGATCGACAAGGACCTGTGCACCGGCTGCCGGGTCTGCATGGCCTCCTGTCCCTACGGCGCCCGCTACGTGCACCCCGAGGGGCACGTCGACAAGTGCACCTTCTGCATGCACCGCGTGGAGAAGGGCCTCGACCCGGCCTGCGTCACCAACTGCCCGACCCACAGCCTCCACTTCGGGGACGTGAACGAGCCCGAGAGCGAGGTCGCCACCCTCCTGCGCGTCCGCGACCACGAGGTGCTGCACGCCGAGGTGGGCACCCGCCCCAACCTCTACTTCCTGACCGACGACCGGTCCTCCCGGAGGAGCGCATGAACCCTCGAGCCCTGGAGATCTTCAGCACCCGGACCAACGCCGGGGTCGATCCCACCCTGCACGTCTGGGGCTGGGAGATCCCCGTCTACCTCTTCTTCGGCGGGCTGGTCGCCGGCGTGATGATCCTCCTCTCGGCCCTGGAGCTGCGCGGTCACCTGAACCCGAAGCTCAAGGACGAGGGGCGGCTGCGCTTCATGCCCTGGGCCGCCGTCGCGCTGCTCTCCCTCGGGATGCTCTCCCTCTTCATCGACCTCTCCAACCGCCTCAACGTCTTCCGCTTCTACACCGCCCTGCGGCTGACCTCGCCGATGTCCTGGGGCTCCTGGCTGCTGCTGCTGGTCTACCCCGCCCTGATCGGGCTGGGCCTGGGCACCCTCGAGCACGCCGAGCGGCGCAAGCTCAACCGGCTGGCGCGCCACGCGGGGCTGCGGGGCTTCCTGATCGAGCTCTCCCGCTGGACCCGGGCCCACCGCCCCCTCATCCTCCGGGCGAACCTGGTGGTGGGGATCGGCCTGGGCGTCTACACCGGCGTCCTCCTGGGCACCCTGGTGGCGCGGCCGCTCTGGAACAGCGCGCTGCTCGGCCCGCTCTTCCTGGTCTCGGGGCTCTCCACCGGCGCCGCCCTGCTCATGCTCGTGCGGCCGAGCCGGAAGGCCTCGGCCCACCTGCTGGCGCGCCTCGACCTCCTCGCGATCGCCGCGGAGCTCGTCCTGCTGGCGCTCTACCTCATCGGCGGGAGCATGAGCCTCGCGGCCACCGAGTCGGCGACCGCCCTCTTCCTCGGCGGCGAGTGGACGCCCTGGTTCTGGTCCCTGGTCGTCGTCGGCGGGCTCATCATCCCCGCGATGCTGGAGCTCACCGAGCTGCGCTACGGCCTCTCCACCACGAGCTGGTCGCCGGTGCTGATCCTCATCGGCGGGCTGGCCCTGCGCGCCATCCTCGTGGCCGCCGGCCAGGACGCCACGATCCACCTCGAGCACTCCCTCGCTCTCCTCGCGCCCTGAGGCGCCCTCCCGGAGCAACGACATGACCCAAGAGAGACCCTTCTGGAATCCCTACATCGCCGGGATCGTCCTCGGCCTGGTGCTGCTGCTCACCTTCCTGACCATGGGCTTCGGCCTGGGCTCCTCGTCGGCGGCCACCCGCCTGGCCTACGCCGGCGCCCACGCCGTGGCGCCCGCCCCGACCGAGCACAACGGCTACATGGCGACCTACGTGGCCGAGGGGAACCCCCTGGAGGACTGGATGATCTTCGAGGTCATCGGGGTCTTCCTCGGCGGGCTCCTCGGCGCCTTCTCCGCCGGCCGCCTGCGCCGGCCCCACCTGCTCAAGGGGCCCCGGGCGACGAACCTCCAGCGGGTCGTCCTGGCGATCCTCGGCGGCATCCTCATGGGCTTCGCCGCGCGGCTGGCCCGGGGCTGCACCTCGGGGCAGGCCCTCACCGGAGGCGCGATGCTCTCGGTGGGCTCGTGGATCTACATGATGGCGGTCTTCGCGGGCGGCTACCTGGTGGCCCCCTTCGTGAGGAGGCAGTGGCGATGATGCCCTTCTACCAGCTCGGATCCTTCGACTACATGACGGCCATGGCGCTCGCCACCGTCCTCGGGGTGGGCTTCGGCTTCGTCCTCGAGCGCGCGGGCTTCTCCCGGGCCACCAACCTCGCCGCCCAGTTCTACGGCCGCGACAACCGCGTGCTGAAGGTGATGTTCTCCGCGATCGCCACCGCGACCGTCGGGCTGGGACTCTTCGGGGCCTTCGGCATCATGGACCTCTCCGCGCTCTCCTTCCCCTCCACCCTCGTCGGCCCCCTCATCGTGGGTGGCCTGCTCCTGGGCGTCGGCTTCGTGGTGGCCGGCTACTGCCCGGGGACGGCGGTGGTGGCGACGGCGTCGGGGAATGTCGATGGCCTCATCACCTTCGTCGGCGTGATGGCCGGCTCCATCCTCTTCGCCGTCGCCTGGCCGGCGGTCGAGGGCTTCTACTTCAGCGGCGATCTCGGGGTGCGCACCTTCCCCGAGCTGCTCGACCTGCCCTGGACGGTGATCGCCCTGATCGTCGTGGCCATCGCGGTGGTGACCTTCTTCGCGGTCGAGAAGCTCGAGGCCTTCCTCGCCGAGCGGGACAAGGCTCCGCCCCAGAAGGCCGGCACCGTCGGCCTGCGTCACCTCTCCCTCACCCTGGCCACCCTCGCGGGCATCGCCCTCATCGGCCTCGCCCAGCCCGCGCCCGCCGCCGAGGAGCCCGCTGCCTTCCGCGGCGCCGACTGGAGCCTGCTGAAGCTCGGCAACGAGCTGGTCTCCGGCGGGGATCGGGTCTGGGTGGTGGACCTGCGACCCTGGGAGCGCTGCACCGAGAAGCGCATCCCCGGCGCGATCTGCCGCCCGAAGGACGACAACCTCAGCGGCCTCTTCGCCTCCCTGCCCGCCACCCGGGAGCTGCTGCTCTACGGCGAGGGCGAGCTGGCGGAGCTCCCCCCGGGCACCGCGGCCTTCGCCGGCCACCTCCACGCGCTCTCCGGCGGCTTCGAGGGCTTCGCCCGGCTCGAGGCGGCCGCCCCGGCGTTGCCGGCCGACCCCTCCCCGGCGCAGGTGGAGGAGAACCGCCGCCTCCACGCCCTCCACGCCTGGCTCTCCGGCGCCGTCGACGCCGGGCCGCCCCCGACGGTCGAGCGCAAGGTCATCGAGCGCTCCACCCGCAAGGGCGGCGGCTGCTGATCGGCCCCCGTCTCTCTCGAAGGGGAGAGACGGGCGTGCCGGGGGGTCATTCGAGCACGAAGCGGTGTGCTGCGCCCTTCATGCCTTGAGGCGGGCGACGACGGCGTCGCCGACCTCGGAGCACTTGGCGGCCTTCTCCTCACCCACCATGTCGTAGGTGAGGGTCTTGCCCTCCTCGAGGAGGGCGGCCACGGCGGCCTCGATCTTGGCGGCGACCTCGACGAGGGCGGGGAGGTCCTTCTTGTTGCCGAGCCAGTCGAGGCCCTCCTTCACCGAGAGGATGGTGGCCAGGGGGTTGGCCTTGTCCTTGCCCGCGTGCTTGGGGGCCGAGCCGTGGATGGGCTCGAACATGGCGTGCTCGTCGCCCACGTTGCAGCCGACCGCCAGGCCCATGCCGCCCTGCAGCACCGAGGCCAGGTCGGTGATGATGTCGCCGAACATGTTGGTGGTGACGACGACGTCGTACCACTCGGGGCGCTGCACCAGCCACTGGGTGTAGGCGTCGATGATGGCCGTCTCGGCCTCGACGTCGGGGTACTCCTTGGCGATCTCGAAGAAGACGTCGCGGAAGAAGCGGCAGCCCTCGAGGACGTTGTCCTTCACCAGCGCGGTGACCTTGGGGCCGCCGCCGGCGGGCGGGCCCTTCTTCCGGCGCCGGGCGGCCTCGAAGGCGTAGCGGATCACGCGCTCGGAGTTGGTCCGGGTGATGATCCGGGTGTCGGTGGCGGTCACGTGCTTCCCGTCGGTGGCCACCCGGCCGCCGATGCCGGTGTAGAGGCCCTCGGTGTTCTCCCGGATGAAGAGGATGTCGACCTTGGCCGGATCCCAGACCAGGGTGTGCTCGCCGTGGATCTTGTGCTTCACGCCCGGGTAGAGCTTCACCGGCCGGACGTTGGCGTAGAGCTGCAGCGCGACCCGGTTCCCGATGACCGGCGAGTAGCCGGCCATCTTGCCGTTCTTCATGGTCACCGGGCCGTCGCCCTCGGGGTCGGGCCAGCCCACCGCGCCCAGGAAGATGACGTCGGCCTGCTTGCAGCGCTCGCCGGTTCCCTCCGGCCAGTCGACGCCGTGCTTCAGGTAGTACTCGCCCCCGCACTCGATCTCCTCGAGCTTCGCCTCGACGCCGGCGATCTCGAGCGCGGCCTCCAGGACCTTCCGGCCCTCGCGCATCACCTCGATGCCGATGCCGTCGCCGGGGAGAAGAAGGATGTCCAGGGGGGTGGAGCTCGCCATGCTGAAACCTCGGGTGTGTGAAGGGAGAAGAGGTTTCTTATCGCGGGAAGCCCCGACAGGTCACGGGGATCGAGAAATACCCGGGAGAGGCCGTGCACGTGCACGTGTACGTGGACGTGTACGGCAGGAATTACAGGCACATAGGTGCCAGCCGGCTCCCACGGAGGACGCCGTGCACGTGCACGTACACGTACACGTTCACGGCCTCTCCTCTGGCCCGCCCCGCCCTCAGCCGCACTCGGGCACGGCACACTGCATCGAGGTCTCGGCGCAGAACCCACTCACGCACTCCCACTCCCCGCTGCAGCTCTCCCCGATCCTCTTGGACCGGAAGCAGATCCCATCGACGCACTCCAGCCCCGGCTGGCAGCCCTCGCCCATGAAGGTATCGGCGCAGGCCGCGTTCTCGCCCGGCAGCGCGGTGCAGGTGCCCGTGAGGTTGGAGGGATCGATCTGGCCGGCGCAGTACTCGGTCGAGGGGCAGGGGTCGGGCAACCCGTAGTTGCAGGTCGCGCCGCTCGCCACCCCGGGCTTGCACTCCCAGATCGGGATCTCCCCCCCCTCGAGGCCGATGAGGGAGCAGGAGAGGCCGGCCTGGCAGAGCTGCCGGGCTTCCGGATCGCAGGCCTGATCCGCGCCCGCCAGGGTCGGGGTCGGCTGAGCGACGCAGGTGCCGGGGTTCGGCCAGCTCTCGCCCTCGCAGTCGAGGCCGTTGGCGCAGTAGGGGTGGGCCTCACCGCCGCAGGGCTGGCCGGCCTGGGCCAGCGGCGTGCAGACGCCGCCGACGCAGGTGGTGGAGCCGGTGCAGCGGCCGCCCATGGTGCAGTCGGCCTGCGCGGGCAGGTAGCTCTCGCACATCCCGGGGCAGGCCATGTCCTGGCTGCAGAAGGCGTCCCCGGCGCACTCCTCGTCGATGTAGCAGGTGCCCTCCGGCGCCACGTTGCCGGCCATGGCCTGCTCGCAGGCCGCGGGCGGCTCGTCCGAGCCGATGGCCTCGCAGCCGGCGGCGCTCATGGCGTCGATGCACTCGCGCATCTTGTCGCCGTCGTAGGCGAGGGTGCCGCGGTCGATGGCGGCCTGAAGCTGCGGCTCGGTGGTGTCCTCGAACTGCGCCTGCATGGCGCCCTGGCAGTCGTTCCCCCCGAAGAAGCCGGGGCCGATGCAGCGATCGATCAGGCCGCAGAAGACCGAGGCGACCTCCTGGCCCATCTGCTCCACGGGGACCGGACCGTCCTCCTCCCCCTTGCCGCCTCCGCCGCCGAAGGCCCAGCAGCCGGTGAGGGTGAAGGTCACGGACACGGCAATGGCATAGATGCTCTTCATCATCGAGCTCCCTCCTGAAGAGGGCAGCTTAACGCATCGAGCCCGGAGGCGTCGCCCCCGGGCTCGAATACGCACGCGAGATGTTCAGTCGCGTCAGGAGATCTTCTGGGTGTCGAAGGCCGCGCGCATCTGGAGGAGTCGCCAGTTGCGGTGGATGGCCTTGCTCACCTCCGCCAGGTCGATCTTCGTCTTGCCGAAGCGGCCCTGGGCGGCGAAGTAGCTCTCGAGGGCGCCCTGGGAGAGCGCCGAGTCCACGTTGACCACCCAGCGGTGTCCGTCGAAGACCTCCACCACCGGGTAGAGGCCCGACTCGACCGCCTGGCGCACCAGGTTGATCCCCTCCCCCGGCTCCGACTTCCAGCCCGTGGGGCAGGGAGAGAGCATGTGGAGGAAGCGGAAGCCCTTCATGTCGAGGGCCCGGCGCATCTTGTGGAAGAGGTCTTCGGGGTGGGCCATGCTCATGGTCGCCACGTAGGGGATGCCGTGGGCGGCCATGATCCCGACGATGTCCTTCTTCTGCTCGAGCTTGCCCGAGGCGGTGGTGGTGGTCACCGCGCCCATGGGGGTCGCCGACGAACGCTGACCGCCGGTGTTCCCGTAGATCTCGTTGTCGTAGCAGATGTAGAGGATGTCCTCGTTGCGCTCGGCCGCGGCCGAGATGGTGGCCATGCCGATGTCGTAGGTGCCGCCGTCACCGGCCCAGCAGAGCACCCGGGTGTCCTCCCCGTTCATCTTCGCCACGTGGGCGAGCCCGGTGGCCACCGCCGCCGCCGAGGCGAAGGTCGAGGCCACCACCGGGGCACCGTAGGCGGAGTGGGGGAAGGGGCCCGCGGTGACGATCCCGCAGCAGGCCGGGATCACCATCTGCACGGTCCGGTCGGCCACGGCCCGCGAGAGCATCTGGAGGCCGATGGACATGCCGCAGCCGCCGCAGTTGGTGTTGCCGGCCCGGAGGATGGGCTCGGGGCGATCGACACCCGTCTGGGTGATTCCGTCGAGCAGAGGCTCTTGCATCACGCCACCTCCTTCAGGATCGAGGGCTCGGGCCGATCACGCTCGGCCAGGTCGTCGAAGATCTCCACCAGGTGGTGGGGCCGCACGTCGCCGCCCCCCAGGCCGATGAGGTAGCTCTGCACCACGTCGGCCGTGCGCACCGCGCCACGCAGCTCGCTCCAGAGGATGCCGCCCATGCCGGGCGAGAGGTCGCGATCGATGACCGCGATCTTCTTCGCCCCCTTCAGGGCGTCGACGAGCTGCTGCTCGGGGAAGGGGCGGAACATCTTCACCCGCAGGCTGCCGGCCTTGATGCCCCTCTCGCGGGCGGTGTCCACCGCCTGCTTGGCCGTGGCGCCCAGGGTGCCCATCGAGACGATGACCACCTCGGCGTCCTCGGTCCGGTAGGGGACCACCGGTCCGTCGATGGAGCGGCCGAAGGACTTCTCGAAGGCCTTCTGGTGCTCCTCGTAGACCTTGAAGACCCGGTTCATGGCGTCCTGCATCTGGCCGCGGTGCACCTCGGTCTCGTGGGGGAAGTCCAGGCCTCCCATGGTCCGGGGCTTGTCCGAGATCCGGTGCTGCATCTGCAGCGGGGGCAGGAAGCCGTCGACCTGATCCTGCTCGGGGATGTCCGTCTCCATCAGCGTGTGGGAGAGGACGAAGGCGTCGATGCAGACCATCGTCGGCAGCAGCACCCGCGGGTCCTCGGAGAGCCGGTAGGCGAAGAGCAGGGAGTCGAAGGCCTCCTGGTTGTCCTCGCAGTAGAGCTGGATCCAGCCGGAGTCCCGCAGGAGCAGGGTGTCGTTGTGGTCCACCCAGATGTTCCAGGGCGGGCCCAGGGTGCGGTTGACCGCCAGCATCACGATCGGCAGCCGGTACATCGCCGCCGTGATGACGTTCTCGGTCATGTACGCGAGCCCGTTCGAGGAGGAGGCCGTGAAGGTGCGCGCGCCGTTCGAGGCCATGCCGATGCAGACCGCCATGGCGGAGTGCTCGGACTCGACCCGCACGACGCTCCCCTTCTCGATCTCCTGCCGGGAGAGGAACTCGATGGACTCGGTCTGGGGGGTGATGGGGTAGACCCCGCCCCCGAAGCCGCGCCCCTTCCGGTTGGCCCGGCCGGCCAGGGTGGCCGCGAGGCCTGCCGCATGGTTCGCCGTGATGAGCTTCTTCATTCGTTCACCATCTCCATGGCGCCACGCGGACACTCGGCCACGCAGATGCCACAGCCCTTGCAGTAGTCGGCGTCGACCATGTAGCCGGCACCGTTTCGATGGATGATCCCCTCGGGGCAGAACACCATGCAGGTGTCGCACTCGGTGCAGTCCCCGCAGGAGAGGCAGCGCTGGGCCTCGAGGCTGCCGCTGGGCAGCCCCGCGTCGACATCCATGAACGCCTTCAGCCGCTCCTCCACGCTCATGCGCTCGTGCGCCTCGGCCTTGCGCTTCGCGAAGTGGGCGAAGTTCACCTGCTTCGGTCCGACGGCGCGCTCGACCGCGGGCCGCACGAAGAGCTCGACGTCCTCGCCGAGCTCGCGCAGCAGGCGGGTGGCCGCCAGGCGGCCGTCACCGATGGCGTGGGCCACGGTGCCCTCCCAGGTCGAGAGATCGCCGGCGACCCAGACGTTGAGCGCCTTCTCGCCGTCGAAGACGCGGCCGTCCTTCATCTCCCAGCCCTCGGGGAGGAGGGAGAGATCCGCGGACTGGCCGAGGGCCAGCAGGACGTGATCGCAGGCGATCTTCTGCTTGCGATCGGTGACGACGGGGCTGCGCCGGCCGCTCTCGTCCGGCTCGCCCATCTCCACCTCGGCCAGCTCGATGGCCTCGAGCTTGCCCTCTCCGTAGAAGGCCGTCGGGGCCAGCTGGAAGTGGAAGACGACGCCCTCCTCCAGGGCCTCCTCGACCTCCTCGGCGATGGCGGGCATCTCCTTGGCGGTCCGCCGGTAGGCCACGGTGACCTTCTCGGCGCCCTGCCGCAGGGCCGAGCGGGCGCAGTCCATGGCGGTGTTGCCACCGCCGAGGACCACCACGTGGCCCGAGAGGCGCTGCTCGCTCTCGAGGTTCACCCGGTGGAGGTAGCGGATGCCCTGCTCCACCTGCGGGAAGTCGGCGCCCGGCACGTCGAGGCCGCGGAGCTTCTGCAGGCCCGTGGCGATGATCAGGGCGTCGAACTCGGAGGCCAGCTCCTTGATCCGGCCCCGGGAGAGGAAGACCCCGGTCTCGGCGACCACGCCGAGCTCGAGGACCGCGCTCACCTCCCGGTCGAGGACGTCGCGGGGCAGGCGGAAGGTGGGGATGCCGGTGCGCAACACGCCGCCGAGCTTCTCCTCACCGTCGAAGATCACCACCCGGTGCTCGTCCCGCGCCAGCTGGTAGGCGGCCGAGAGGCCGGCCGGCCCGCCGCCCACGATGCCGATGCGCCGGCGCTCGCCGACCACCGCGTCGGGGTCGGTGCGGGCGATGTGGGCGTGGTCGGCGATCCAGCGCTCGAGGGCGCGGGTGTCGACGGCGCCGTCGTAGTCGATCCGGTTGCAGCTGCTCTTGCAGAAGCCGGGGCAGACCCGGCCGCAGACCGCCGCGAGCGGCGTGGAGTCGGCGAGCACCTCGGCGGCGGCCACCTCGTCCTTGCGCGCCAGCGCCTGGACGAAGGCCTCGACGTCGTTGCCGGCCGGGCAGGAGGCCGTGCAGGGGGCCAAGGCCCGGACGTAGCGGGGCAGCTGGGTGCGCCAGCTCCCGGTCTTCAGGCCGGTGGGCGCCCCCTCGACGTGATCGAGGAGATCGAGGACGCGGGGCGGGACGGGCATCTGCATGGCAGGGGCGCCGTCCTCCATCGCGGCCGTGTCGATCTCGCGGACCTTCACCAGCTCGAAGGCCTCCTGGGCGGCGGCCAGGTTCGAGTCGAGGCCGAGGTCCTCGTAGGCCTGCTCGACGGTCTCCCAGTCGATGCCCATGAGGCGGGCGAAGGCGCCGGAGATGGTGGTGTTCACGATCACCACCGTCCGGGTGCCGATGCCGTGACCCCGGGCGATCGAGGTGGCGTCCACCGTGGCCAGCCGGGTCCCGGGGAAGAGATCCGCGATCTCGTCGGGGGACTTCGGCGTGTTGATCAGCAGGATGCCGCCGGGCTTGAGGCCCGCCAGCACCTCGGGGCCGAGCAGGGTCGGATCCAGGACCAGCAGGTGGTCCGGGTTGTAGACCTTGTTGCGGGAGACGATCTCGTTGTCGTCGACCCGGGTGTAGGCGCGGACCGGGGCGCCAGCGCGCTCACCGGCGTAGTCGCCGAAGGCCTGGACCTTCTTGCCCAGGCGCGAGTAGATGGCAGCGAGGATCTTGGCGCCGGTGACGCCGCCCTGGCCGCCTCGACCATGAAGGCGGATCTCCATGGGACCTCCAGTCGATGGGGGAGCGGGGAGCTTCTTCGAACAAGGTCCGGTGACGTCCCCATGAAGAGGTACATCCCGCCCCTTAATAGACATGGCGGTACCGGGGTCATCAAGGCATTTCGCAGGTTTTTCGCGGGCTGCATTTCTTGCGTTCGGCGTCCCGCAATCATTGCGAGGTGCTTTTCCGTTTACCCCCGGACCCCCCGGGCGTCCTTTCTCCGTGAAACCCCTTTCCCCAAGGAGAACCCCATGAAGCCCTCTTCCCGCCGGAATCTCTCTCGCGCATCCCTCGCGCTGGCCCTGATCGCCGCCGCCAGCTTCACCCTCCCCGTCCTCGCCCGCGGACCCCGCGGCGGAGGCCCCGGCGGAGGCGAGGGACCGATCGATCCCGAGCTCGCCTCGGCCCGCAAGCAGCTGATGGCCGCCACGGTGGTCGCCAAGCTCGACCTCTCGAAGGAGCAGAAGGCCGCCCTGAAGAAGATCGTCCTGCAGGCCCGCGAGGTCCGGGAGGAGGGTCGCAACGACGCCGACGCCAAGCGCCACCGGGCCGAGGCCAGGGCGCTGCTCGAGCGGGCCACCGCCGAGGTGCGGGCCAACGGCGGCGAGATGAGCGCCGACACCCGCGCGGCCCTCGAGGCCCACAAGGCCGAGCGCGCCCCGCAGCGGCAGGCCCAGCGCGCCACCATGAAGGAGCTGATGGTCTCTGCCCGCAACGTGCTGACCCCCGAGCAGCAGGCGAAGCTGCACGAGCTCCGCGGCCCCGGCGGCCCCGGCGCCCACGGCCCGCGCGGCCCCGGCTTCGGTCCCGGAGGCGAGCAGGGCTTCGGCGGCGGCCCCGGCCCCTGCGCCAAGAACCCCGAGGCCTGCCAGCAGATGCGGCAGGGCCGGCGCGGCCCCGGCGGCCCGGGCTTCGGCCCCGGCGCCGGTGGTCCGCAGGCCCGGCACGGTCAGCGGCAGGGCAAGAAGATGATGAAGCTCCTGCTCTCCGACGAGTTCCTGGCCGAGCTGTCTCGCTAGGCCTCCCCGATCCGCTGCCCGGTCGGTCCTTCCTCCCCACTCACCCATCCGCCGGTCAGCCTCTCGCCCGGGATCCGCTTCGCTGCGGGTCCCGGGCTTTTCTTCTGGTTCGACAGGAGAGACCCCGTGCACGTGGACGGGTACGTGTACGTGCACGGCTTTCCTCGGTATATCGCCGGCCATGGAAGCGCCGACGCCCCCGAAGAAGAGCCACCGCCTCATCCTCCCTCTGGGCATGCGGGTCCTGGTGAAGATCCTCCACGACGAGGAGCGCACCGAGACGGGCCTCTACCTGCCGGAGGGCGCGAAGGCGAAGCACGAGGAGGCCTTCTACGCCGAGGTCATCGAGGTCGCTCGCGACCGGGCCACCGGCGACGAGCCCTCGGAGAACGTCTCGGGCATCCCCCACGGGGCGAAGGTGCTCTTCCCCAAGACCAAGGGGGTCCCCGTCCCCTGGGACGACTCCCTGCGCCTCGTCGACGTGAAGGACGTGCTCGCCACCGTGGAGGAGCACAGCGAGGAGGAGGCCCACTGATGGAGCCCCGGCTACCCACCCGCAGCGGCGCGCCCGACGACGCGGCGATCAAGTCCATCACCCGGCCGGACGGGAACCTGCTCGTCTACTACGTGCTGGCCTCGCTGATGACGGCCTTCGCCTTCCCCATCGTCATCCTGCCCCTGGTCTTCAAGTACTACACCCTGCGCTACACCCTCGACGACGAGGGGGTGAGCGCCTCCTGGGGTCTCTTCTTCCGGCGCGAGGTCTACCTGACCTACCGGCGCATCCAGGACATCCACGTACGCCGCAACATCGTCGAGCGCTGGCTGGGCATCGGCACCGTCGACATCCAGACCGCCTCGGGCAGCTCCACCGCGGAGATGAAGCTCGAGGGGATGACCGACTACGAGGCGGTGCGCGACTTCCTCTACCGCCGGATGCGCGGGCACGCGGCGATCCCGGGCGCGAGCGCGGCGACGGCGCTCGAGGCCGCGGGCGAGGCCCCGGCCGGCGAGGCGCGGGTGATCGCGCTGCTCGGCGAGATCAAGGACGAGCTCGAGGCCACCCGCGAGGCGCTCGCGGCGCGGGAGCGCTGATGTACGGCCTCATCAAGGAGCCCCTGCTGCGCCTGGTGAAGGCGCCCCTCGAGCCGCCCGAGCCGCCGGCGGGCGACCACGAGACCCTGCGCATCTTCCGGGCGAGCCCCCGCTACCTCACCTACCGGATGCTCGGGCTGATGATCGTCGGCTCCCTCATCGTGCTGCCCGCCTTCGCCGCCTGGGCCGCGGCCCTCGCCCAGGGCGAGACGGTGACGATCGGCTCGGTGGCGGCCTTCACCCTCCTCGCCCTCTGCGGCTTCTTCCTGGGCTACTTCCTGATCCGCATCGACTACGACATGCGCTACTACCTCGTGACCGATCGCTCGATCCGGATCCGGGAGGGCGCCTGGACGATCAAGGAGATGACCCTCACCCACGCCAACGTGCAGAACCTCCGGGTGAGCCAGGGTCCCCTCCAGCGCCTCTTCGGCATCGCCAATCTCGAGCTCGACACCGCCGGCGGCGGCGGCGCGGCGGCGCAGCAGGGTCAGCAGGTCACCCACGCCCACGCCGCCCAGATGGCCGGCATCGAGAACGCCCACGAGGTGCGCGACCTGGTCCTCGCCCACCTGCGCCGCAACGCCGCCGGCAGCGGCCTGGGCGATCCCGACGACGAGCCCGCGGCGCTGCCCGCGACGCAGCCCGCGGCCGGCGCCTCCTCCCCGTCGCTGCTCGAGGCCCTCGAGGCCGTCCGCGACGCCGCCGCCGCGCTGCGGGCCGAGGCCGAGCGCTGAGGCGCGGCAGCCGCGCCCGGCTCAGGCCGCCTCGGCCGTGGGCCGCTTGAAGCGCAGGACCAGGGTGGTGCCCGGCTTGCCTGCCTCGGAGTGGGCCTCCACCGAGCCCCCGTAGCGCTCCATGAACATCTTCAGGATCGGCATCCCGAAGCCGGTGCCCTTCTCCCGGCGGACCCCCCGGCGGGTGGTGGGCCGCCCGAAGTCGAAGACGTGGGGCAGGAGATCGGGCGGGATCCCGGCGCCCTGGTCGCTGACCCGCAGCAGGACCTCCTGTGCGCCGCGCTCCATCTCCACCACCAGGGAGGCGTTGTCGGGGGAGAACTTGATCGCGTTGGAGACGACGTTCGCCAGGACGTTGCTCACCAGGGAGAAGGGCTCGGCGATCACCTCCAGCTTCTCCCCGGGCTCGAGGCCCCGGGTCTCCACCGAGAGGTGCCGCCGCTCCAGGTCCCGCTCGAAGAGCTCCAGGGTCTGGAGCAGGGCCTGGGGGAGACAGACGGGGACCGGGCGGATCGAGAGCTTGCCGGTGCGCATGGCGTTGAAGGCGTTGGTCTGCTCCACGATCTTCATGACCCGGTCGAGCTGCTCCCGCGCGATCTGGCAGCTCTCCCGCGGCGCCCCCGAGATCTCTCTCTCGACCAGGGAGAGGCGGAGGTCCACCACCATCAGGTGGTTGTTGAGGTCGTGGCCGATCATCGAGAGGAGGGCGCTGTTCGTCTCGTAGAGATCGAAGACGCGCTCCCTCTGCCCCTCGATCCGCCCCACCATCTGGTCCACCTCGGTGGCGAGGCGCCCGGCGATGTGCCCGCCCACGACGACCATGAGCGCAAGGGAGACGAGGTGGAACTCGAAGATATCCTGCTCGGAGAAGGGATCCCCCTCGAGCCCGAGCCTCGGCCGCAGGAAGCCGGCGATCAACACCAGCAACGAGGAGGCGAGGCCCAGCCGCAGCCCGTCCCGGCGACCGAGGAGGTGGACGCTCAGGATGGTGAGGAGCGGGGGCCAGAAGAGGTTCGAGAGGAGGCCGTCCGGGGCGTAGAGGTGCTGGGCCCCCAGGAGCAGCTGACAGAGGACCACCGCCAGGACCGAGGTGAGCACGAAGCGATCGGTGAAACGGAAGCTGAGGGTCAGGAGCAGGAGCGGGACCGCCGCGGCCAGGTTGATCCGGGCCGAGATGAGCTTCCCGGTCGCGAGATCGAAGAAGGAGAAGAAGAAGACCACCCCGGTGATGACCAGGAGGTAGCTGACCAGCAGCCGGCGGTTCTTCGTCACCCGAAGATCGGCCTCACGATCCTGCGCCTGCGGCGGCGTGAGCCACCGGCTGATCTTCTCGAACAAGCTCTCCTCCCGGCAGGCGGCTCCCCGGGGAGCCGCTCGACTGGAGGTCTACCGGATCGAGAAGCGGTAACCCAGACCCAGGATGTGCCAGGTGTCGGGGTTCGGATCGCCGATGGGGCGCTGAACCCGGTAGAAGAGCTCGCAGTCGTGATCCGCGATCGAGTAGGCGGCGCCGAGGGTCAGCCGCCACTTGGTGGCTCCGGTGGTGCCTCCCCCGAGCTGCAGGTAGAGCTCGGCTTCGACGAAGGGCTCGACCCCGAGCTCGGTGCCGTAGGCGAGGCCGATCCGCTGGCGCAGCACCGGCTCGAGCGGATCACCGCTGCCCGACGCGCCGGAGGTGAGCTGCAGCCGGGCCCGGTAGGCCAGGGTGACCTCCCCGACGCGGTAGCGGGGCAGGAGGTCCAGCATCACCCGGTGGGCGGTGGTGAACTGGCGCTGGTTGTTTCCCTCGGCGATGAGGCGGTAGCCGAGCGCCGCACGGAAGTTCTTGTGGACGCCGTAGCGCAGACCCAGCTCGGGCATGATCTTGCGCAGGCGCGTCAGGTCGTTGTCCCAGCGCAGGTGCTGATCGAAGGAGAGCCAGAGCTCCTTCACGGGCCGGTAGCGCACCCCTCCCTCGAGCCAGAGCTGGGCCTCGGGGGCGGCCCGGGCCGGCAGGGGCGAGAGGAGCGCCAGCGCGAGGAGCGGCAGGAGGAGTCGGCGGGTCATGCGTTCACCTCCCCGCGCTCGGCGGGCTCGAGGGTCGCGGCGCCGGACTCGGCGTCCACGCAGTAGACGGTGATCTCGGCGGTGTCCCGCAGGAGGTTCACGCTCATCACCTCGGCCCGGGCGATGACCAGCCCGGTGCGGGCGCGCAGATCGGCCCGCAGCTCCGCCTCCCTCCCCGGCTTGAGCAGCTCGAGGTCGTCGTAGGTGATGAGCTTCGACTCGAAGTACTTGTGCCGCAGGACGTACTCGAGGGTGTAGGTGAGGCCGACGATGGCGATGTTCATCACCAGCAGCTCGGCGACGCTGATCTTCTTGTTGGCCAGCGCGTTGAGGATGGCGAGGCCGATGACCACGAAGAGGTAGGTCAGATCGCGGATCCGGATCGGCTCGGTGCGGTAGCGCAGGATCCCGAAGACCGCGAAGAGGCCGAGGGCGAAGCCCAGCTCGATGGGCACCTTCCGCAGCAGGAAGCAGAGCGAGAAGGTGATGAGGTTGAAGATGAAGTAGGTGAAGACCTGGTCGTTCCAGCGGTAGCGCCGGACGTAGACGAAGCGGACGATCAGCGTCGTGAAGAAGAGATCGGTGCCCAGCCGGACGACCAGCTTCGCGACGGCCTCGATGTCCATGAACTCGTTGGCGCCGTAGACGTCCAGGAACCAGGCGAGCAACTCATCGAGCATGATGGGACCTCATGATCTCTCGCACCCGGGTCGGGGTGCGGTAGGCCCGCGGCTCCTCTCCGCTCAGGGAGACGGCCGCGCAGTACTTGGAGAAGCCCCCGGGGTGGATCCGGCAGGCGCGGATCGCCCTCATCCCCGGCGTCCGGGGTCCGAAGCGGGGCTGCTTGAGCTCGGCGATGACGAGCTCGGGGATGTCGATCCGCGAGCGCTCGGTCTGGACGGTCAGGCCGAGATCCAGGGTCACGCGCTCGACGCTCCGGCTGCCGACGAGGGTCACCCGGGGGAAGAGCAGCCACTGGGAGGGCGCCCTCTCGGACTTCCGGCCCGACTGGGTCGGCACCTTCCAGCGCAAGAGCAACAAGTTGAGCGACGACCGCTCCCAGCTCGAGGCGCTGGTGCCCGTGATGCAGCTCCCCGACGACCAGCTCCTCGCCGCCCTCGAGCCTCACCTCGACGTCGACGCCTTCCTCGACTTCTGGATCACCGAGCTGATCATCTCCCACGCCGACGGCTACGCCCGGAACACGAACAACTTCTATCTCTACTTCGACCCCGACACCGGGCGGATGAACTTCATCCCCTGGGGCATCGACTCGATCTTCCACGTGGGCAACCGCGCGGCCCCCTGGGAGGAGCGGCCGCCCCCGGAGATCCTCTGGGAGGAGGGCGTCCTCGCTCACCGCCTCTACCGGCACCCGACGATGGGGCCCCTCTACCTCGAGCGCCTGCCCTTGCTCCTCGACGCGCTCTGGGACGAGGACGCGCTGCTGGCCCGGGCGAACGAGTACCACGCCCTGCTCTCGCCCTACGTGGTCGACGCGAACCGCGAGGCCTTCGAGGGCGAGGTCGATCGGGTGCGCTACTTCATCCGCAGCCGGCGGGACGCCCTCCAGAACGCCCTGGCCCGGCCGCCGCCGGTCACCGACGACCTCCTGCGCGACCCCTGGTGCGTGGACCAGATCGGCACCGTCCAGGCCACCTTCGCCACCACCTGGGGCAACCTCGCCGAGCAGGATCCCTTCGCGGCGGGCACGGGCACCCTCACCCTGGACCCGGCGGTGGACCCCACCCTGCCGCCGATCACCCGCGTCGGCTCCAAGAGCGGCTACGACGAGCAGGGCCGGCAGAACGTGATCCAGGTCGTCACCTGGCACGATCCGAACATCGCCCTGGTGCTGAACCTGACCGTCGCCAACCCGGCGGACCTCGCCCCGGGGATGTCCCTGCCCCTCGACTGGCTCGAGAGCTCGGGCCACATCTTCAAGGTGATCTTCCAGCCGGGGGCCGATCCCGAGGTGTCGATCCTCGGGCTGGTGGGCGACGGCGTGCTCTACCTCCACGAGGCCGGCACCGAGGCGGGCGACGGCGTCGTCGGCACCGTCGACGCGCTGGTCTACGAGTCGATCTGGTGATCCCCCGGAGCCAGGGTCGGGGGCCGCTGGCGCTCCTCCTCCTCCTGCTGGCGGTGGGCTGCGGCCGGGAGGAGGGCGACAGCTCCGGCCTGCTCTTCCCGGCCGATCGGCTCCTCGAGATCGAGATCACCCTCGACCCGGGCGACTGGGAGCTGCTGCGTCACGAGCCCGACGACATCGGCCACCCCAAGGTGACCTGCGCCGAGCAGCCGACCGACCCCAAGTACACCTACTTCCCGGCCGAGGTGAGCATCGACGGCGTGCGCTACCCCGACGTGGCGGTGCGCAAGAAGGGAGGCTTCGGCTCCCTCTCCACCCTGCGGCCGGGGCTGAAGGTGAAGACCAACGAGTACGTCCCCGGCCAGGAGATCCATGGCCTGAAGCGCCTGACCCTGAACAACAACCACCAGGATCAGGCGCTCCTGCGGCAGTGCCTCACCTACGGCCTCTTTGCCGACGCCGGGCTGCCCGCCTCGCGCTGCGCCTTCGCCCACGTGACGGTCAACGGTGAGGACCTGGGCGTCTACTCCCACGTCGAGAGCATCAAGAAGCCCTTCCTCGGCCGCTTCTTCGAGGACGACTCGGGCAACCTCTACGAGGGGGGCGGCGACTTCCGACCGGGGATCGTGCAGGGCCTCCAGCCCAAGGTGGACAAGGAGGCCCCCGACTGCTCGGACCTCGACCGCATCGTGGACGTCTTCCAGCTGCCCGACGGCGACTTCGATCGGCGCGTCGATGAGGTGATCGACCTCGACGCCTTCCTCACCTTCTGGGCGATGGAGGTCATCACCGATCACTGGGACGGCTTCACCAACGGACCGAACAACTTCTACGCCTACCACGACCCCGTCAGCGATCGCTTCCGCTTCATCCCCTGGGGGGTCGACAGCACCTTCGAGGGGCGCCAGCGCACCGGACGGCCCTCCTCGGTCTTCGCCTGCTCGATCCTCCCCTGGCGCCTCTACGACCGGCCGCCCACCCGCGAGCGCTACGTCACTCGCCTCGAGGAGCTCCTCGCCTCGGTCTGGGATCCCGCCCGGATCGTGGGCGAGATCGATCGGATGGAGGCGCTGATCACGCCCTCCACGACGGGCAACGGCGTCGCGGATCTCGCCGGCCAGATCCAGGGCGTGCGCGACTTCGCCACCTCCCGCCGCGACCTCCTGGAGGCCGAGCTGATCGACGGGCCGCCGGTCTGGCCGACCCCGCTGCAGGATCCCCCCTGCCTGGCGCTCCTGGGCAACCTCTCCGGCACCTTCCAGGCCACCTGGGGCACCCTCGGCACCTTCCCCGCCGGGAACGGCACCATGAGCGGCAACGTGACCGGCCGGCCGGTGAGCTCGAGCACCCTCAACGCCACCGCCGGCCTCGACGAGGAGGGCAAGGTCGTCCTCCAGCTCTTCGCGCCCCAGGCCGACGGCACCTACGCGGTCGTGATGGCCATCGTCCACGACCCGGCCGACTTCGTGGTGGGTGACCTCCCCTTCAACCTCGTCGACCTCGCGGGCATCACCGGCTTCTACGATCCGGGGACCGACACCTTCGAGGGCGGCTGGCTGTTGCTCGGCGGGCAGCTCACCCTCGAGCAGGCAGGCACCACGGCAGGCGCCCCGGTCGTCGGCTCCTTCAGCGCGCAGGTCGTGGAGCTGTAGTAGAAGTCGAGGGACCGTGCCCCGCCGCCGCTCACTCCTCGTCCGCCTCGCTCCTCTCCTGCTGGTCGCGGCCCTGGCGCTCCTGGCGGGCCGCCTCCTGAAGCGGCACCTGCGCGCGGCGGCGCCGCCCCCGCCACCGCCGCCGGAGGCCGAGGCCGCGGTCGACCTCCCGCCCCGGGGGCCCGCGGCGACCCCGGGGGCCCACCCGATCCTGCCCCCCTTCAGGGGTGACCTGGACCACCCCCTCCTCCTCGATCCCGGGCCGGCCGAGCCCTCGGGAGTGGTCTACCTCCCCGAGCACGAGGGCTTCCTGGTGGTCGACGACGAGTCGACCCTCGAGCCCCAGCGCGGCATCTTCTTCCTCGCCACCACCCCCGACGGGGGCCTCTCTCCGATCCCGGTGCGCCTGGATGACCTGGGCGCGCGCCAGACCTGGGACGACCTCGAGGCCGTCGCCGCCAGCCCCGAGACCCTGCTCTTCCTCGCCTCCCACGCCTACGACAGCAGCTGGCGCCAGCGGATCTGCTGGGCGCCGCGGGCCGGCCTCTCGCGCGCGAAGGAGGGCGAGGCCCTCCTCCTCGAGGGCCTGCAGTGCACCTCGGAGCGGCGCTCCCGCGAGGCCCTGCTCGAGGCCCTGGAGCCCGCGGTCGGCGAGGAGCCGGAGCTCGACCTCGAGGGCCTGACCTTCTCCGAGGCCGCCGGCGCCTTCCTCGTCGGCGTGCGCCACCCCCTGGCGAAGGAGCGCGCCCTCCTGCTGACCCTCCAGCCGCCGCGCGGCAGATCCGGCCACCTGCAGATCCAGCTCGCCCGCACCCTGGACCTGAAGCAGCGGGGCATCCGCGGGATGTCCTTCCTCGATCGCCGCCGGCTCGTCCTCGCGGCCGGCCCCGCCGGGGACAACCCGGGGCGCTTCGATCTCTACCTCCACGATCTCGCCGAGGCCGACGAGGCGAAGGCGACCACCCTCCTCACCCCCGCCGGCTTCCCCCTCCACCTCGGGGGTGACCCCACCGCCCGCAAGCTGCGGATCGAGGGGCTGGCCTTCGACGGCGAGGCACTCCTGGTACTCTGCGACTCCGGCGACTGGCCCGAGGAGGGGGTGAGCGCCGCCCCGACCTACACCTTCCGCCTGCCCCTGCAGGCGGACTAGAAGGCGCCGCGGAGGTAGCCCTGCGCCCGCGGCTTCAGGGGGTGGCCGAAGTTGTTGCTGCCGTCCGGGAGGTAGCTGCCGGCGGTCTCGCGCATCTCCAGGCCGAGGACGGGGAGCTGCCCGTAGACGCCGGCCTCCCAGCGGGTGCCGCCCAGCTCGAAGGCCCAGCCGACGCGGCCCGCCAGGAGGGTGTTCGCCCCCAGCTCCCGCCGGATGCTCGGCGCCACCAGGGACTCGGGCGCGTTCTCGATCTCCCAGAAGCCGCTCACCCACATGGCGTCGAGGGAGAGCCTGAGGTTCCGCCCCAGGTAGCGGGCCCCGCCCAGGATGCGGTGCTGCGGCTCCTGATCGTCCACCTGCCAGATCCGGGCGCCGTCTGCCCCGACCACCCGCCGGTTCACGTAGTCGAGGTGGTAGCTGGCGAGGAGCTCCAGGTCCTCGGCCGGGCGCCAGGTCGCGGTGAGCTCGGCGCCGATCGAGCCGGTCGGATCGGGGTCGTTGAGGTAGTTGGCCGCCACCTCGTCGCCGATGATCGGCAGCCCGGCGAAGTACTCGATCTTCTGGAGCGACTCGACGTCGAGGACCACGTCGTCGAGGTAGCGGGAGGCGTAGAGCTCGACCTCGACCCGCAGCGCGTCCCCGAGGAAGCGGCCGCGCCAGCCGAGCTCGGCGATGTCGACCTTGGCGTTCTGGAGATCGGCGTTGCCGAGGTTCACGGCGAAGATGTGCTGGAGGCGGCGCAGGAGGTCCTCGTCCTGCATGGTGCCCGGCTCGAGGAGGACGTGGCCCTGCAGCTCGAAGAAGGAGGGCTTGCGGTAGGCGCGCGCCGCCGAGGCCCGGAAGGTGTGGTGGGCGCTCGCCCGGTAGACCGCCGAGAGGCGCGGGGCGAAGCCCGGCTCGCGCACCAGGTTGTTGAGGCCCGCCCGCACCCCGAGGTTCAGATCCAGGTCGTCCATGACCTGCCACTCGAGCTGGCCGTAGAGATCGGGGCGCAGCTCGACCAGGGGGTTGGCCTCGCAGGTGGAGGGATCGAAGTTGGTGGGCAGGCTCGGCGCGCAGGTCACCATCGTGCCCTCGCGGTGGTGGATCATCTTGCCCTGGAAGCCACCGAGGACCCGCAGGCGCTCGCCGATCCGCCAGGCCCGCTCGGCGGAGAGCTCGTAGACGGTCGTGGGGTGCCGGATCGGCTGGGGCAGCTGCGCCATGACGATCTCGGGATCGGAGGGGAAGCGCAGGTTGAGGTCGAGGTCGAAGCGCGCGTTCACCCGGTCGACGAAGAAGCGGATCCGGGTCTCGTGGACGATGGCCTCGGAGCGCAGATAGAGCTGATCGAAGCGCCCCTCGCCGATGCCGGCCACGGTGACCATGTCGCCGCCGTTCACGCCGCCGCCGAGCTCGAGGGTGGCCTCGACCTTCTCGCCCTCGTAGCGGACCCAGCTGCGGCTCCGGAAGGAGGAGGCCCCCACCCGATCCGGCTCGTAGAAGGGCGCCCGCTGGTCGTAGCCCCAGGCCGACCACCAGCTGAAGGCGCCGGAGCGGCCGAAGATCCGCAGATCACCGACCAGGGTCTCGGGCCGGTAGCCGCCGAGGCTCACCTCCGCCTGCAGCTTCTTCTCCTCGGCCCGGCGGGTGACGATGTTCACCACCCCCTGCAGCGCGCCGGCGCCGTAGAGAGTGGAGGCCGGGCCCCGGATGATCTCGATCCGCTCGATCGAGCCGATGTCCACCGGCAGGCCGATCCAGACCGGCAGCTGGAAGAGGGGGTTGAGGACGTCCCGGCCGTCGATCAGCACCAGCACGTTCGAGCCGGCGAGGGTCGTGCCCGAGCGCGCCCCCACCGCGGGGTAGGCGATGGTCAGGTGGAGGACGTCCACCCCCGGCACCATCCGCAGGAGGTCGGCGATGTTGTCGAAGGGCATCGCCAGGAGATCCTTGCGGGTGAAGACCGTGATCGCCGAGGGCGAGTCGTCGAGGCGCTGCGCGCGCCGGGAGGCGGTGACGACGACGTCCTCCTGCTCGAGGAGGGCGAACTCGTCCATGAGGTTCAGGTCATCGAGGCTCTCGAAGTCGAAGGCCTCCTCGAGCGCCGCCTCGTCGATCACGGGCTCCTCGATCGCGGCCTCCTCGGCCCGGGCCGCCAGCGCCAGCACGAGGCAGGGCAGAAGCACCATCGCCCCGCGCACCCCCCGTGCCTTTGAGCTCCACTCGCGCATCCGCGGCCCAGGGATGCCCCGGAATCAGGAGATTTTCAAGAGCCCGACCCGGCGCCGGCGCCGGGCCCCCAGCGCCAGGCCCAGCAGGAGCAGGCCGAGGGCGGGGCCGGAGGGATCGACCCCGGGGCCCCGCAGCGCGGTGCAGCCGCAGCCCTTCGGGTCGGGATCACCACCGCCGCCGCCGCCGCAGTCCTCGGGCGGCTCGCAGACCGGGGGGGGATCGAGGCGCTCGAGGCAGGCGAGCACCTCCTCCGGGGAGCCGGCGCAGAGGCCCGGCCGCTTGCTGGCCCCGGTCCGCTCGACGTTGATCACCATCGCCAGCAGCTCGCTGGTGCCGGTGGCGTCGAGGGTGATCCGTCCGTCGGCGGCGGCGCCGTCCTCACCGTCGGCGAAGAAGACCCACTCGCCGGCGACGCGGCTGGCGCCGATCACGATCAGGCCCGCGGTCTCGTCCTCGGCCGTTTCGGGGAGATCGACCAGGGCGAAGTCGACGGTCTGCCGGCCGGCGGCCTGCAGCTCGAAGGTCTTCACCGAGGCGTGGAAGAGCCGGAGGCTGGGGTCCTCGGCCGGGAAGGCCAGGGGCTCGCGCTTGGTGCGCGGATAGTCGGCGCCCTTCGCGTAGGAGAGCGCCGGGTCGGCCTCGGCCGAGAGGTAGAGGTTCCAGATGCAGAAGGTCTCGAAGGCCTCGGCGAAGCTGCTCTGGTGATCGCGCTGCAGGAGCTGATCGACCTGCTCGATCCAGAGGGGCTGCTCGGGGCTGTCGAGGCCGCCGGCGAGGCCCTGCCCCCGCTCCAGGTGCTCCCAGAGGGTGCGCAGGAAGTCGGGGCCGTACTTCTCGTGGAGGAACTGCCACCATAGGGAGGAGCCGTAGGAGAAGCGATCCACCGGCCCGGGCAGGGGCACGTCGAGGCTGCGGTCGGCGTTCTCGAGGTAGCCCGAGATCTGCCAGCGCAGATCCGAGGTGGCCGGATCGAAGATCTCGCTCCCCCACACCGCCGTCCCCTCCGAGACGATGGAGTCGGTGGCGATGCTGTAGGCGGCCTGCACCGCGTGGAAGTACTCGTGGCTGGCCAGCAGCCGGGCGGCGAAGGTCAGCGAGGGGTAGCCGTAGCCCTGGAAGTCGTTCTCCTGGAGGATGTGCCCCAGGCAGATCGTGTCGTTGTCGACCAGGCAGGCATCCGTGCCGAAGTGCCCGTCGGAGGAGAGGCCGAAGTCGAGGAGGTAGACGTCAAAGCGGCCGTCGCCGCCGTTGTCCCCGGAGAGGGTCTCGTCGGAGATCGGCGCCCGGAAGCCCAGCTCGTCCTGGTAGCGCGTCGCCACCGCCTCGTAGCTGTCCGCGACCAGCTCGACGTAGTCGGGCACCCCGCTGGCGTCGTTGTCGAAGGAGGGCACGGCGTGGGTGCCCGCCCGGGTGTAGTGCACCCGGAAGCGCCCGCCCGCCGAGTCGTGCTGCTCGATCACGTCGGTGGGGTCGTAGTGCCAGAGGCCGCCGGTGCCCTCGTTCGGGCGCAGGTAGGCCACCCCGGTGTCGTAGACCGGCGCGCGGGGGGCCTGGGCCTCGGGGCCGCAGGCCGTCAGACCGACGAGGACGAGGAGCGGGAGGCCGCGCCTCACGGCAGGAAGGCCCAGTGCATCCGGATGTTGCCGGAGCCGGTCGGCGGCGTGGGCGCCGTCTGCAGGGTGTCGCACTGCTCCTGCTTGGTGGGCTCGTAGTAGCTCTCGACCTCGAGCTTCACATGGGAGCCGTCGCGCAGCTGCACGATGAAGATCTGCCCGGTCATCGAGACGCAGCTGGTGTAGGCGTAGAAGCCCGAGAGGGCCGTCAGCGGCGAGGTGCCCAGCCCCGAGCCGTCGTCGATGAAGTTGCAGCTCTCGTCGTAGAAGTCGTCCTCGACGAAGGTCAGGCCGGTGGGCACCTCGGTCACGTCCGCGTAGAGGACCGAGGTCGGCAGGCCCGCGGCGGTCACGCAGGAGGCGCCGGAGGCCCCGCTGTTGATCCGGATGACGAAGCGGTGGAAGGCGATGTCCCAGTCGTGGGAGAGGGTCGCGTCCTCGTCGGAGAGCTCGACCTTCTGGAGGCCGTTCGGAGTGAACTTCGCGTAGACGTAGGCGTCCGGGGGGTTGGCCATGAAGCCGCCGGCGGTGGCGTCGACGTGGGAGTCGAAGCCGCCCTCACCGTCGGCCAGGGTCACGATCTGCCCGGGGGCGATCGTGGACTGGAGGTTCATCTCCAGGAACATCGTGTCCTCGCAGGGCGGGCGGACCAGCTCCTCGCACAAGGGACCCGAGCCCCCGTCGCCGCCCCCGTCGGCGCCGCCGTCGGCATCGTCGTCGGTGCCCGAGGGGCAGCCGGCGACGAGGAGAGTGGTCAGGGCGAGGGCGAGGAGGACGGGGCTCTTGAAACGCATGGGGCGCGGTCTATGCCCCGCCGCCCACCTTTTCAAGGATCAGTGGGCGCCCTTGAGCCACATCGCCGTCTGCTCGCTCTGGTAGACCAGCTCACCGGCCTGCTCGAAGCGGAAGGCGTAGCGGGTCATGATCTTGTCGCCCAGGCGCCGGTTGCGGACGGCCTTGCACTCGATCTCGATCGGCTCGCCCGGCGTCGAGAGGGTGAAGAAGCGGGCGTCGTGGATACGCACCCCGTAGCCGATCCACCCCTCGGCGTGCCGCAGGCCCAGCAGCTCGTAGGCGTGGACGAAGGCCGCCATGCCGGTCATGTGCACCATCAGGCCGCCGCTGACATGCCGGGGGTGGCGCACGGGGTCGGCCCGCTGGGTGTTGGTGATCGGCAGATCGTCGTGGGTCGGCATCCGCACCCGCACCAGGCTCTGCTCCTCGTCGACCTCGAGGATCTCGTCCAGGAGGAACCCCTCGGGGGCGTAGGGCATGTCGGCCAGCAGGGCTACGAACCCTAGAGAAGCCTAGGCCAGGAAGTCGAGGAGGGCGGCGTCGAAGGCCTCGGGGAGCTCGAGGTTCGAGAGGTGACCCGCGCCGGGGAGCTCCACCAGGCGAGCGTCGGGGAGGGCCTCGACCATCGCCCGCGCGGCCGCCGGCGGGGTGAGGGTGTCCTCGGCGCCGACCAGCACCAGGGTCGGGCAGGTGATCTCGCCGAGCTGGGGAGTCGAGTCCGGGCGATCCCGCATCGCCTCCAGCGCCCGGGCCACGCCCTCGGCGTCGGCGCCGGTGATGAGCGCCTCGGCCCTCGCCACGGCGTCCGGGCGCTCCCGGCGGGTGGTCTCTCCCAGGAGCGCCGGCAGCAGGGCCGCGGCCATCCAACCGGTGCCCTCCGCGCGCACCCGGGCGGCCTGTTCGCTGCGCTTCTGTCGCCCCGCCTCGTCGTCGGCGCCGCTGCGGGTGTCGGCCAGCACCAGCCCGGCGAAGCGCTCCGGCGCCAGCGCGTGGAGGCGGAAGGCCACGTAGCCCCCCATCGAGAGGCCGACGAAGATCGCCCGGTCGATCCCGGCCGCGTCGAGGTCGGCGAGCACCGCCCGGGCGAAGGCCTCGAGGGTGGGCTCGCCGGGGGCGCGGCCGCCGAAGCCCGGGAAGTCGGGGGTCAGCACCTCGCGGCCGCCGAGGGCCTCGCGCTGATCGGCCCACATGCCGGCGTGGAGGGGGAAGGCGTGGAGGAAGACGACGGGGGTGTTCGGGTCCATGGCCGGCAGCTTCGACCCGGCGGGAGCGAGGCGCAACCGCCCTGGCATCCCCCTCGCAACCCCCTGCGGGACGGGCCGGATGCCAGTCGTGCCAGCCGGCCCGGGAGAGGAGCAGCCATGACCCGAATTCTTCCTTCCTGGAGGGCCTTCCTGGCCTTCCTCTTCCTCCTCGGGATGGGCTCCTGCGCCACCCTGGGGCTGGGATCCTCCGCGATCCGTGGAGGCGGTGACACAGGCGCGGTGCCGCCGGGCCACGCCGCGGCGGCCCGGGCGGGCTGGAGCCCCCGGACCGGCGACCTCGTCTTCCGCCAGTCCCGCTCCCGCCAGGCGCAGGCGATCGAGCTGGTCACCCACTCCCCCTGGGGGCACACCGGGATCGTGCTGCTGATCGACGGAGAGCCCATCGTGCTCGAGGCCGTCGAGCCGGTGAAGCTCACCCCCCTGGAGCCCTGGCTCGCCGCCGCCCGGGGCGGGCGCTGGGCCGTGCGGAGACACGAGCAGGCCGAGACGATCTTCACCCCCGACCTCGAGCGGGAGCTGATCCGCGCCGGGCGCGCGCTGCTGGGCACCCACTACGACGGCCGCTTCGAGTGGAGCGATCGCCGCCTCTACTGCTCGGAGCTGGTCTGGAAGCTCTACGCCCGCCAGGCGAAGGTCCGGCTGGGGGAGCCCCAGCGCTACGCCGACCTGGACCTCTCCCACCCCATCGTCGGCCGCCTCATCCGCGAGCGCCTCGGCGCCGAGGAGCGGCCGAAGGGGAAGATCGTCACCCCCGGCGGCCTCTTCGATGCGCCCGGGCTGCGCACCGTCGCGGCCTCCTGGAAGCGCGACCGGTGACCCCGCGCTGATCTGCAGTAGATTGGGCCGGTGAGCGCCCCCCACCGCGAGCGGGTGACGGTCCTCGGTCGCTGATCAGCGCTCGAAAGCGAGCAGCTCGAGGAGGGGGCGGCCCTCGGCGGGCGTTCGCAGATCGACCCGGCCGAGCAGGGCCCAGTCGGTCTCGCTGGTCTCGGCCGCGTCGTCCTGCACCGCCAGGCCGCAGAGGATCTGCTGCACCTTCCACTGCCGATCCCCGTCGGGGTTCAGGTGGGTGAACCAGGGCGCCCGGCCCCGGGGTGAGACGTCGAGCTCGCCGTTGACCTCGGCGAAGGCGTCGAGCTCGGCCTGCAGGCGCTCGGGGGTCCAGGGCTCGGCCCCCTCGGGCAGGCGGGCGGCCGCGGCCTCGAGCTGGCCGCGGGCCAGGAGGCCCAGGAGCTGGTGGACCTCGGCGCGCACCCGCGCGGTGAGCTGCTTCTCGTCGGCCGCCAGGGTCTCGGCGAGGCTGGAGGCGCGCACCTCGTGGACGACCGCGGCGGCGCCCTCCCTCGAGAGGGCCTCGATGAGCGCCAGGCGCTCGCCCGGGGCGACCTCGAGGACCCCCTGCATGGCCTCCCACTCGTCCAGGAGGCTGGAGTCGACCCCGCGGATGATGCCCTCGAGGGTCGCGCTGATGTCGGCCAGCGGCTCGGTGATCAGCGCCTCGGGCAGGCCCCGACGCAGCACCCGGTAGACGTCGTTCAGGTGGCGCAGGAGCACCCCCTCCATCCGCTCCAGGCCGTGGTGGGTGACGTAGGTCTCGAAGCTGTGCGCCCGCTCGATCATCTCCCGGGCGATGGTCTTGGGCGCCAGCCCCCGCTCCCGCACCCAGGGGCGGTGCCGGGCGAAGGCCTCGAAGGTGGCCTCGAGGAACTCGAGATCGGGGCGGGGCGGCTCGAGCTCGTCGAGCAGCTCCATCCGCTCGTCGTAGGGGACGCCCTCGGACTTCAGCTTCGCCACCAGCTCGCCCTTCAGGGTCGAGAGCTGCCGCGCGAGGATCGCCCGCGGATCCTCGAGGATGGCCTCGATGACCGAGAGGGCGGTGAGGGCGGCGTCGATCGAGCCGGGGTCGTGCTCGCCCTCCCCCGTCGTGAGGAGGCTCTCGACGGCGGCCAGCAGGTAGAGGCCGAGGGCGTCGTCGAGACTGAAGCTCTCGTCCAGGGTGTCGTCCAGCTGAAGGCGGGCGTGACCGCCCGGCTGCCGGCGCTCGAGCCGGACCACCTCGGCCTTGCGCAGGGCCCGCAGGCGGGAGGCCAGGCGGCGGCGCTGGAAGGCCTTCTGGCCCTCGGTGAGGTGGGCGTGCTCGATGATGGCCAGCAGGCGGCGGTAGCCGCCGTCGCGGTCCTCGCTGCCCACCTGCAGGACCGAGAGCAGCAGGCCGAAGTCGAGCTCGAAGACCGGGACCAGGGGCTCGGGCGGGCGGTTCTTGATCTTCACCGTCGCCGGCTCGTCCCAGGGCACGAAGCCCTTGGGCGCGGCGCTCTTCGAGAGCTTGCGGGCGAGGTCCGGCCGGCGGGCGATCTTCTCGTCGACGCGCTTGTTCTCGATCACGTGGGCGGGGGCCTGCACCACGACGTTGCCGTGGTCGTCGAAGCCCTTGCGTCCGGCCCGGCCGGCGATCTGGTGCAGCTCCCGGCTGGTGAGCAGGCGCATCTTCGTGCCGTCGTACTTGCACAGGCCGGTGAGCAGCACCGTGCGCAGCGGGATGTTCACCCCGACCCCGAGGGTGTCGGTGCCGCTGATGACCCGCAGCAGCCCGGCTTGCGCCAGGCGCTCGGTGAGGCGGCGGTAGCGGGGGATGAGGCCGCCGTGGTGCAGGCCGACGCCGGCCTTGAGCAGGCGGGCGAAGGTCTTGCCGAAGGGGGTGTCGAACTTCTCCCCGGCGAGGGCCTCGGCGATCTCGCGCTTCTTCTCCTTGTCGATGAGCTTGAGGCTGGTGAGGGCCTGGGCCTCGTCGAGGGCGGCGCGCTGGGTGAAGCTGACCAGGTAGATCGGCGCCTCGCCCGCTCCGAGCAGCCCCTCGATGGTCTCGTGCAGGGGCGCGTCGGCGTAGCGCCAGGAGAGGGGCACCGGCCGCACGTCGCGGTGCACCTGCACCACCGGACGCCCGGAGAAGGCCTCGAGGGCCTCGAGGGTGGGCGAGAGGTCGCCGAGGGTGGCGCTCATCAACAGGAAGCGCGTCTCGGGCAGGGTGATCAGGGGCAGGTGCCAGGCCATGCCCCGCTCGGGATCGGCGTAGTAGTGGAACTCGTCGATCACCGCCTGGGCGAAGCGGGCCTCCCCCCGGACCGCGAGGAGGGCCAGCACCTCCTGGGTGCAGCAGATCACCTCGGCCCCGGGGTTCACACTCGCGTCGCCGGTCATCAGCCCGACCCGCGCGGGCCCGAAGACCGTGCAGAGCTCGAAGAACTTCTCGTTCACCAGCGCCTTGATCGGCGAGGTGTAGACGCTGCGCTCCCCCTTCGCGAGGGCGTCGAGGTGCAGCGCCCGGGCGACCAGCGACTTCCCCGAGCCGGTGGGCGTGGAGAGGACCACGTGGTTGCCGGCGAGGAGCTCGAGGACGGCCTCCTCCTGCGCCTCGTAGAGGGTGAGGCCTCGCGCCTCGACGTCCTCGACGAAGAGCTCGAGGAGGGTGTCGGCGTCGGCGGGAGCCTCGGCGGCGAGGATGCGATCGAGCGCGGCTTCGAGTCCTGCGGCCATGAGGCCGCCGGTCATAGCACGCTATCGACGAGCGCTCACTGCGAGCGGACGGCGATGCCCTCGACCTGGGTGCAGGAGCGCGCCACCAGGATGTAGTGCTGGAAGAAGCTGTCGGCGGTGACCTGGATCAGGGCGTCGGCGCCCTTGCGGTCCCGGATGGCCTGCTTGGTGGCCCCCTGGAGGGTGTTGCCGGTGGAGACCGGAAGCACTCCGAAGAGCAGCCAGAGGCAGTCGACCCCCTTCGCCGGGCCGAGCTCCTCGTAGCCGCCGGGCGCCAGCGGCTTGGTCGAGGGGGTCATGCCGATGGCGGAGTGGAAGCAGCCGCCGAGGGTGAGGAGGGCCAGGCCCAGGAGCAGGAGCCGTCGCATGGTGGGAGCCTTTCGCTTTGCCGGTGGGAGCTACTTCTTCCGGGGACGCTTCTTCGCGACCTTCTTGGCCGCCTTCTTCTTCGCGACCTTCTTTGCGACCTTCTTGGCCGCCTTCTTCACCGGCTTCTTCTTCGCCGGCGCCTTCTTGGCCGCCTTCTTCGCCGGCTTCTTCTTCGCCGGCGCCTTCTTGGCCGCCTTCTTCACCGGCTTCTTCTTCGCCGGCGCCTTCTTGGCCGCCTTCTTCACCGGCTTCTTCTTCGCCGGCGCCTTCTTGGCCGCCTTCTTCGCCGGCTTCTTCTTCGCCGGCGCCTTCTTGGCCGCCTCCTTCTTCGGGGTCGGCGCGGCCGGGGCCGGGGTCTCGGCCACCGGAGGCGGCGGAGGCGGCGGCGGGGTGTCCGGGCGCAGCACCGGGTACTGGCGGGTGAGCTCGGGATCGGGCACGTCCCAGCCACCCTGGCCGATCGCGGCCCGCCGGCCCTCCTTCAGGTAGTGGTAGAGGGGCTCGAGGTAGTTGCGCATCCAGCCGCGCTCCAGGGCGCGGCCGAAGCCCTCGGGGATGCTGCTGTGGAGCACCACCACCCGGGTGCCCAGGCCGGCCGGCTCGAGGACGATCTCCACCCGCGACTCGAGGGTCTTGGGGGGGAAGGTCGAGAGCCTCCAGGAGAGGAGGATCCGCCGGGCCGGCTCCAGGGTGCCGACGCGGCCGGAGATCGCGCCGTCCCAGAGCTGGAAGGCCGTGCCCACGTTGGGGACGATCGTGGCCGCGTGACCGGTGAAGTCCCGATGCTCCCTCGCGTTGAGGAAGGCATCGAAGACCCGGTCGGGGTCGGCCGGGAGGAAGGCGGAGACTCGGATCGATTCGGTCGCCATGGTCTAGGACCTCCTTTGGGGATCGATCCCTACACCAAGGCCGGTCCCGGGGCCACGGCCCCGTTTCCGGACGTGGATCATCGGCCCTTGTCCGACTCCTGCCGCGCACGCATACTGCCCGGCCGAAACGGACACCCCCTCCCGGCCAGGGCAGCCAAGAGGCGCCCGGCCCAAACCGCCACCGGAGCCACATCATGCGTATCTCCCTCCTCGCCGCCGCCCTCGTCCTCCTGGTCTCGGGTTGCCCGGACAAGCCCAGCACCGACAACTCCAAGTCGGTCTTCGAGCCCGCCCCGACCGCCCCCGCCGGTGAGGCCGGCGCGGCCAACCCCCACGCCGGCATGGACCCCGGAGCGCTGCCGGCCGGCCACCCCCCGATGGGCGGCGCCATGGGCGGCGCGGCCGCCGGCAACCCGCAGATGGTCGGCGGCATCGCCGCCCCCTCCGCCGCCGCCGGGCAGGGCGCGATGGCCCTGACCTGGACCCTCCCCGAGGGCTGGAAGGAGACGCCCCCCGCCAACGCCATGCGCCGCGCCCAGTTCGAGGTCGAGGGCAAGGGCGGCAAGGCCGAGTGCGTGGTCTTCTACTTCGGCCCCGGCCAGGGCGGTGACCCCCTCTCCAACGCCCGCCGCTGGGCCGACCAGTTCCAGCAGCCCGACGGCAAGCCCTCCTCCGAGGTGATGAAGACCGGCTCCCGCAAGGCCGGCGAGATCGAGATCACCACCGTCGAGGTCACCGGCACCTACGCCAACACCATGATGGGCGGCGCCCCCGAGGCCAACCAGATGCTGCTGGGCGCCGTGGCCATGGGCCCGGACGCCCCCTGGTTCTTCAAGTTCACCGGTCCCCAGGAGACCGTCGAGGGCGCCCGCGCGGGCTTCGAGGCCCTCCTCGACTCCCTGAAGGCCGGCGCGGCCGCGGCCGAGAAGGCCGCCGAGTAGGTACCGGTCCGCTCATGGCGCGCATCCTGATCATCGACGACAACGAGACGATGCGGGAGGGCATGGCCCTCACGCTCGCCAAGCTCGGCCACGAGATCGTCACCGCCCCCGGGGGGGAGGCGGGGATCGCCGCCTACGAGAAGAAGCGCGCCGACTTCGTCGTCACCGACCTGAAGATGGAGCCGGTCGACGGGGTCGAGGTCCTTCGCCGGGTGAAGGAGCTCGATCCGGCCGGCATGGTCATGGTGGTCACCGCCTTCGGCACCATCGAGACCGCCGTCGAGGCGATGAAGCTCGGCGCCTTCGACTTCCTCACCAAGCCCTTCACCCCCGAGGTGCTGCGCGAGAAGGTGAAGAAGGCCCTCGAGGTCGCCTCGATGCGCGAGGAGTGCGGCCGGCTGCAGGACGAGAACCACGCCCTGCGCCAGCACGCCGGCGAGGACCTCTCCAGCATCGAGGCCATCGTCGGGGAGTCCCCGGTGATGGAGGAGGTCTTCAAGGCAATCCGCAAGGTCGCGCCGACCGACGCCTCGGTGCACGTGCACGGCGAGTCGGGCACCGGCAAGGAGCTGGTGGCCAAGGCCATCCACGCCCTCTCCACCCGCGCCGACGGACCCTTCATCAAGGTCAACTGCGGTGCGCTGACCGAGACCCTCCTCGAGTCGGAGCTCTTCGGCCACGAGAAGGGCTCCTTCACCGGCGCCGTGAAGCGCAAGCTCGGCCGCTTCGAGCTCGCGCACGGCGGCACGATTTTCCTCGACGAGATCGGCGACATCACCCCCTCCCTCCAGCTCAAGCTCCTGCGCGTGCTGCAGGAGCACGAGTTCGAGCGGGTGGGCGGCGAGAAGACCATCCAGGTCGACGTCCGGGTCGTCTCGGCGACCAACAAGAAGCTCCAGGACGAGGTCGAGCGCGGCGCCTTTCGCGAGGACCTCTTCTACCGCCTCCACGTGGTGCCGATGACCCTGCCGGCCCTGCGCGAGCGCGGCGACGACGTGCTCTTGCTGGCCCGCACCTTCTGCGAGGCCATCGGCAAGCGGATGGGCCGCGAGGCGCGCGGCTTCACCGCGGAGGCGGAAGGCCTCCTGCGCCGCTACCCCTGGCCCGGCAACGTCCGCGAGCTCGAGAACGCCGTCGAGCAGGCCCTGGTCTTCGCCGAGGGCGACACCATCGAGGCCGACAACCTCCCGGCCTACCTCTCCCAGAAGAGCCGCACCGAGCTCTTCGCCCTGCCCTCCCGGAGCGTGCCCCTGCCCCAGATCCTCGACGATCTGGAACGGCAGCTGATCCTGCAGGCCTACGAGAAGGCCGGCGGCGTGAAGACCGAGACCGCCCGCCTCCTCGGCGTGAAGACCAGCGCCCTCTACTACAAGCTCGACAAGTACGGGTTGCGAGACCCCGACGACTCCGAGCCCCCCGACGCCGAGGCCTAGGCCCGGCCCCTCACCGCCACGAGCTTCTCGATCAGGGGATCGCAGAACTCGCGGCCCCGCAGCTGCGCGAGCCAGTCCCCGGGGAGGGCCTCGAAGCCGTGGACGATCCCGGCGATCCCGCCGGCGATGCAGGCGGTGGTGTCGGTGTCGTTCCCCAGGGCGATCGCCGCCTGCACGACGCCGCGGTAGCCGCCGCCCTCCTCGAGGGCGAGGCGCGCGGAGTGGAGGGCGTCGACGACGTAGCCGCTGCCCTGCCCGCCCGGCGGCCGGTCGGCCCCGAGGGGCCCCATCAGCTCGGCGGGCGCGCCCTCCACCTCCAGCGTCTCGGCCCGGACGATCGCGACGGCCCGGGACCACGCGTCCTCGAGGTCGGGCTCCTCGGTTAGGAGCAGGAGACGGGCCCACACGCAGTAGAGGGCGCAGCAGAGCTGCGAGCGCAGGTGGCCGTGGGTGGGCAGGCCCTGGGCCATCGCGTCGTGCACCAGCTCGGCGTCGGAGCCCCGGTGCCAGAGCGCCAGGGGCAGCGCCCGCATCAGGCTGCCGTTGCCGTTCTTGCGCTCACCGGCGGGGCCGGTGGTGTGGGCCGGCCGGCCGGCGCGCAGGGCGTCGATGGCCTCCCGGGTCTGGATCCCCACGTCGAAGATGTCGGCGTCGACCGCCAGGTAGCCCTCGTCCAGCCAGCGGACGATGCGGCCGCCGAGGTCCGGGAGGTCGAGGCGCCCGCAGGCGAGCAGCGAGTCGAGGAGGCAGAGGGCCTGGGCGCCGTCGTCGCTCCAGGTGCCCGGCGGCACCCTGGCGTGAGCCCGCCGGAAGGAGAAGCCCTCGGGTGGGACGAGCTCGATCCGGTCGCGGGGCGGCAGCCGCTCCGGCGCGTTGAACTCGTAGGGCACGCCCACCGCGTCGGCGAGGAGCAGGCCCAGGACACCACCACGAAGCCGGGACCCGAGAGGAAGCATGGGACGAGCCTACGCCGGACCTGTGACGGATCAGGGCCTGGGGTGCGCCATCAGCCAGTCGTAGATCACGCCGGCCCAGTCGCTGCGGAAGGTGGGCAGGTGGCTGCCCGCCTCGATCCGCCAGAGCTCGGCGGCGCCGGTGGCCGGGCAGCCCTCGTGGACGATCCGGGTGGTCTCGGCGCCCAGCAGGTCGTTGACGAGGTCGAGGTCGGGGGTCAGCGCCGTCGTGGTGGCGTCGCAGCCGTTGAGGGTGGCCCAGGTATCGACGGTCTCCACCGCGCCCGGGTACTCGAAGCCCATGTTCCAGCCGCCGCCGTAGAGGATCACCGCGTCGAGGGTGCCGTGGATCTGCAGCACCGAGACCGGCTCGGCGGGATCGCAGAGGCTCTCGTCCTTCCAGACCGCGCCGGCCAGGGAGGCGATGGCTGCGACGCGCCCCGGGCGCTCGCAGGCCATCCGGTGCGACATGAAGCCGCCGTTGGAGTGCCCGACGAAGAAGACCCGCTTCGGATCGATGAGGTACTGGCTCTCGATGTCGTCGAGGACCGCCTCGAGGTAGGCCACGTCGTCGACGTCCGAGCCGAAGCCGCAGCAGGCGTCGGTGGCGTTCCAGAAGCGCTGGAGGGTCGCGTTGAAGGTGCCGTCCGGCAGGGCCACGAAGAAGCCCCGCTGGCGGGCCAGCGCCGACATCCCGAAGTAGAGATCCTGGGTCACCGCGTCGGCGGTGAAGCCGTGGAGGAGGAAGACCAGGGGCAGGGCCGCGCTGCCGTCGTAGGCGTCCGGCACGGTCAGGCCGTAGGGCCGGTCCTCGACCAGGCTGCCGCCGTCGGTGCCGCCCCCATCGAGGCCTCCGTCACTCCCACCGTCCTCGCTGCCCGCGTCGGCCCCGCCGTCGGTCCCGGCGTCGGTGGTCCCGCCGTCGGTCGCCGAGGGCTCCGAGGGGCCACAGGCGGCCGCCAGCAGCAGCGGCAGGAGGAGGAGGCGCCAGCGCATCGTCGGGGGCTACTTGGCCGGCGGCGGCGGCGCGGCGAGCTTGCGCAGCTTGCCCTCGGGATCGCACTTGGAGGCCGCCTGGAGGTCGGGGGCCGCGATGGCGCAGTCCATCACCTCGACGATCTCGGGGTTCTCCTTCACCGTCTCCAGGCAGTTCTGCACCATCTGGGGGCGGTTCTTCTTCATCTCCGCCTCCATCGTCGCGTTCATCTCGGCGACCTTCTCGGCCGGCATCATCTTCGAGAGCGCCTTGGTCATCTCCTGGGCGATCTCGAAGGCCTTGTCGGTCATCTTCTCGCAGCGCTCCTGGTCCTTGTTCGGACAGCCGGTGGCGAGGAGGAGCGCAGAGGCGAGGCCGAGGGCGGCGAGGCGGGAGGCGAGGTGCATGGGGGGTCCCTTCGCTGGGGGTTGTTCGGGCCCGGGCAGGCTAGCCGGAGAGCAGGTGGAAGGCGAGGAAGGCGGCGCCGAGGACGGCCAGGCCGACCAGGACGATCTTCACCCAGGAGACGGGCTTCTTGCCGATGACCACCGCGTCGTCCTGCCCGTGGACGATCACCCGGTAGAGCTCGTCCTTGTAGCGGTAGGCCAGCACGTGGGCCGGGAAGGCGAAGCGGCGGGTGAGCAGTCGGCTGATCTTGGCGACGACGTGCAGGTTGCGCTGCCGGCTGCCCGGCACCCAGGAGGAGGCGTGATCGGCCGCCACCGAGTCGATGGCCCGGGCGACGACGGCCCGCGCGCCCGAGCGCGAGAGGTCGAAGGTCTCCTTCACCACCCCCGGCATCGGGTGGGCCTCGGCCTCGGCGCTCGAGAGGTCGTAGGCCCGCGCCAGGGCGGCGACCTCGCGCTCGTCGAGGCCGCGCGAGGCGCTGACGACGATGTCGTCGAGCTGCAGGGACCGCTGCCCGGCGTGGGGGGCCCAGTCGGCCCTGCCGTGGCCGGCGTCGGAGTCGGCGGACCAGCTCACCAGGGCCTCGGCGTCGAAGGCCCAGCCCACCCACCACAGGGGCTTGAGGGAGTCGAAGGTGGCGACGCGGGAGAGATCGTTCGGACGGAAGAAGCCGTTCTTCGAGAGCCAGCGGGTGAGCGCCGCCCGTGCGCGCACGTCGTCCACCCGGAAGGGGAGCCAGCCGTCGGGCTGCTCGGGGGGATCCTCGCGCTCCTCGAGGGCCGTCACCGAGCCGCAGAAGGCGCAGCGCGGGGCCTGCACCTCGACGTCGTAGGCCACCGCCGCGTGGCAGCTGCCGCAGCGCACGATGGTCGCCTTCACGCCCTCCCGGGCCTCGGCGGGCGGCGGGCAGGGCAGCGCGCAGACCGGGCAGCGCAGGTCCGAGTCGTAGAGCGGGCTCTCGCAGCGGGGGCAGGGGTGGGTGTCCATCTACATCCCCCCCGAGCCGATCACGACCGCGGCCACGATCCCGCCCACGACGGCCAGGCCCAGCAGCACCGCGAGGCTCACCTTCAGCCAGGAGATCGGCCGCTTCGCGCTCACCTTGCCGGTCTGCCCGTTGACCAGGAGGCGCACCAGCTTCTGCTGCGCCTCCGGCGCCTCCCGGGGGTAGCGCACCGGCAGGGTCCAGACCGGCACCAGCAGCGGCTCGAGGTGCTCGTCGCTCACCGAGGTGCAGGCCTCGAGGCCCCGCTGCTCGTCGCCGGGGAGGAAGGCGGCGATGCGCCGCTCGGCCTGGTCGCTCACCTCCTGCCGCGCCAGCTCCCGGCAGGCCTCCGGCGTCAGGGAGGGCTCCTCGCTGGCCCAGCCCGAGACCAGGTCGGGGCGGTAGCGCTGGAGCTTGCCCAGGAGGAAGGGCTCGACGCTCTCGAGCAGCTCGTTGGGCACGCCCCGGGAGGCGGTCACCACCTCGTCGGTGGACCAGGCGGTGTAGCGGCCTCGCAGGGAGCACCACTCGGTCTTCACCTCGGTCTTCGTCTTCCCGTCGCGGCCGCGGGTCTGCACCGTGTAGCGCTCCCCGATGTCGACGCGGTACTCGGCGTCGAAGGCGGCCGTGTAGAGGTAGGCGGGCAGGTAGACCCCGCGCACGTCCTCCACCGGCGCGCGCCGGAAGGCGCCGGGCGACCAGAAGGATCCCTTCACGAAGGCCCGCGCCTCCTCCAGCGCCTTCGCCGGCAGCACCTCGAAGGGCAGCACGAAGGTGGGGTTGGGCCTCCCCTCCTGGGGGGGCCGCTCGATCACCTGCGGGGAGCCGCAGTAGAGGCACCGGCCGGTGCGCTGATCGGCCTCCAGCTCCAGGCGAGCCCCGCAGCTCTGGCACTCCAGGCCTTCCATCGTAGGCCTCCGATAGCAGCCTTGTGCTGACGAGACCACGGTACGATCATGGAAGCGATGGCCCGGAGCACCCAGACCACCCACGATCTGCGCGAGCAGCTCCTCGCCCGGCTCGCCCGGGAGGATCCCGAGCTGCTGGAGGCAGCGTCGGAGGTCGATCGCACGCTCCTGCGCGACTCCCTCGCGCGCTCCCCCCTGGAGCGGTTGCGCGCGGCCACGAGATACCGCCGGGCGCTCGCGAGGTTCCGCCGTGTCCGACCCGACTGAGGCAGACCTCGGCGCCCTGATCGAGGCTCTCCTCGACGCCGAGGTGCGCTTCGCGGTGGTCGGCGGAGCCGCGGCCATCCTCCACGGCGCCCCGACCTCCACCCTGGATCTCGACATCCTGGTCGAGCGATCGAAGGAGAACGCCGAGCGCCTGGCGAGGGTCGCGGAGGAGCTCGAGGCGACCATCCGCGACGCCACCGAGCGCCGGCTTCGCCCGACCCGCGCCCTCTTCGAGACCGTGCGTCAGCTGCTCCTCTCCACCCGGCTCGGCCCCCTCGACGTGCTGGGTGAGCTTCACGACGGTCGGGGCTTGAGCGAGGTGATGGAGGCGACGGTCGTCCTGGAGGACGGGGAGCGAAGGATCCGCGTGATCGACCTCCCGACCCTCCTCGAAATCAAGTCCTCCACCGGGCGGACCAAGGACCGGCTGGTCGTACCCCTGCTCCTGGCCCTCCTGGAGGAGCGGGAGACCTGAATCCGGTGTCCTACCCGGGCCTACCTCCCCTTCCACGAGATCCGCAGGATCCGTGGTTGGGGGAGCCGATCGTCAGGATTCTGAGGGGCGGATTGGACGGCGGCCGCCTCGCGGGGTAATGATTTCGAACACTTAGGGGGCGCCCTCCCCTGGCACCCCCGTTGCACTTTCCGGTCGACGAAATGCGACGCCTCCTGACCCTGACCATCGCCCTCACCCTCGCCGGCGCGGCCCAAGCCGCACCGCAGACGAGCGGGCTGGCGGTGCAGCGTCAGGAGGTCGTCGCGCTCGATTCCCGGCGCATGACCTTCGCCGGCCAGCGGGTGCGCCTCGAGACCGAGCTCGACGGGCTCTCCACCGAGATCGCCGCCCTCAAGTCGAAGTCCGGCTCGCTCCTCGGCGGCGGCGCCCTCGACGCGAAGCTGGTCCGCTCCCGCGAGCTCTCCGCCCAGATCGACGCGCTGCGCGAGCAGGAGGGCCAGGTCCTCCACAAGCTCGAGCGCAAGGCCGAGGCCCTCCTCGGCGCCTACGACGCTCAGGTCGCCGAGGTCCGCGCCACCCTCGAGGGTGCCAAGGGCCAGGAGCGCCAGGCCGCCCTCACCGAGCTCGCCCGCCTCGAGCAGGAGCGTAGCCAGGTGCGCGCCGGCCTCGACCGCCTCTCCCCCGACGCCCGCGGCTATTCCGACCACAAGCTGGAGCGGACCGGCGCCCTCGGTCACAAGCTCGAGCGCGAGGGCACCCTCTCTCACAAGCTCGAGAAGGAGGATCCCGACTCCCTGCGCGCCGAGGCCGATCGCCTGCGGGACACCCGGGATCGCCTCCTGCGCCGCATCAAGCAGCTGCAGCGCCGCTCCGACGAGCTGCGGGCCCAGGCCGAGCTCGAGGTCGAGATGCGCAGCTTCCAGGCCGAGACCAGCCTCTTCGACGAGACCGACTTCTCGGTGGTCCGCATGACCTCCACGGTCTCGCGGGCCAAGGGCGGCGCCCTCGAGGCGACCTCGGCCGACACCGGCGGCCCGGGCGACTACGCGGCCGGCGGCGGCGCCCCGGCGCCGAACGACGGCACCGCCGAGAACGGCGACCCCACCGCCGGCGCCTTCAGCCTCGACGGCGACACCTCCCGCAGCAGCGGCGAGGCCACCACCGCCGCGGTCGCGGGCTACGACGACACCGAGGCCTACTTCCAGCTCGGCCGCCAGGCCGGCCGCGCCGAGAACCTCGAGGCCGCCGGCGCCCTCCTCCTCGACGAGGGTGAGGGCTCGAGCGAGACCCTCGAGAGCCGGCAGGCCGAGATGAAGCGCCTGGCCGAGCGCCTCGAGGCGCGGGCGAAGAAGCTCGACGCCGAGGCGAGCGGGCTCGAGCGCTAGCGGGCTGCGAGCTACGAGCTGCGAGCTCTGATGGCCCGGGCTTTCAGCGTGGAGCCTTGGGCTCGAAGCTCATAGCTCGTAGCTCATAGCTCGCAGCCCTCACGCCATCAGCACGTCCGCGATCATCAGCACCAGCGCCACGACCTGCACCATGAACATCGTGAAGCGTGCGTTGACGATCACGGGCGCGAGCGAGATCAGGTGGAAGCTGGTCTGCAGCACCCTCGCCGCCAGGTAGATCCCGGCGAAGGCGTCCAGCCCCGAGGTGTGCTGACCGCTGACCTCGGCGACCAGCACCACCGTCGCGAAGAGGGGGAGGTTCTCCACGCAGTTGAGGTGAGCCCGCCAGAGCCGCCGGTAGAAGGGTCCCCCGTGGGGCTCGTCGGCCGGGAACTCGTTCGAGCGCTTCTCTCCCTTGAGGACCGCCGCCACCCGCATGGCGGCGATGGCGACGACCAGGAGAGCGGTCCAGGCGACGAAGAGGAGGAGATAGAGGAGAGCATCACTCATGTCCCCACATTAGCCGGGGAGACCGCGAGCGACCGATCCCTCCCGGGAGAAGCCGTGTACGTTCACGTGCACGTGCACGTGCACGGCCTCTCCCCCGGCGCGATCCCTCAGCCGACGAACGCCTCCGATGAGAACTCCAGCACCCTGCTCTTCCCCTTCCCCAGCTTCACCTCCCAGATCACCTCCGAGCGGTTGTTCGGCCCGCTGCCGTCGGAGAGCTTCACCCTCGCGCCTTCCGCGCCGGTGACCTTCCCCTCGGTCTCGAGGCGCACCCGCAGGGTGGCGTTGCGGCCCAGGAGGGAGTCGAGCTTCAGCTCGCCCTTGCGCTTCACCCGGTACCAGCTGCGGCCGAGGTGAGCCTCCGCCTTGGAGGCCCGGTAGGTCTCCTCCTCCTCCAGGCTCGCCCGCAGGTTCACCGCGACGGTCAGCGGCAGCAGGGTCCGCCCGCCCTTCGGGGTATAGGTCAGCAGCTCCTGGGCCACGGGGATGCCGTCGCGCATCACCAGCACCGGGCCGGTGGTCCAGGCCTGGCCGCCGGGGTTCGTCAGCTCGAGTTGGTGCCAGATCTCGTTCCGCGAGAGCTGCAGGGGGCCGCGGCTGCGCGCGCCGCGCGCCGCGTCGAGGGAGAGGTCGAGGGTGTGGAGGTGGGTCAGGGAGAGGGAGCGCTCCCAGAGGGGCACGCTCATCCGGGCCCCCTTCGGCAGGGAGAGCGGCGCGAGGTGGTAGACCTCGAGGTCCTGGGGGGCGTCGGGGGGCAGGTCGGGGCCCGCGTAGTCGCCGCCGCCGCTCGCGTCGGCCACCCGGTGCTCGCTCGCCCGCTGGGAGAAGAGGGCGTTCGAGAGATCGTTGCCCATCCCCATCAGCCCCGGGGCGGTGCGGCCGAGGACGTCGCGCAGGGCGCGCTCGAGGGTCAGCGGTGAGGCCACGCTCTTGAAGCGGAAGTTGGGCACGCCCACCACCAGATCGATCCGGGTGCCCGCGAGGCTCTCGACCTCGTTGAGGAGCTCGGCCTGCAGGGCCAGATCACCACGCTCCTCGCCCTCGAGCTCGAGCCGGTAGGTGGGGATCCAGCGGATGCCCGGGGCGAAGTACATGATCGAGAGCTCGATCTCCTTGCCCGCGGCCTGCTCGCCGAAGTCGAAGACCAGCCGCTTCTCCGCCACCCGCTCCCGGCGCTCGAGGGTGCAGCGGGTCGAGAGGCCCTTGCCGCGGATCCTCCGCACCTCGGAGAGGGGCAGCACGAGCTGCTCCCCGCCGTCCTGCTCCAGGAGGAGGAGGCCTCCGCCGCGCATCGGCTCGCCGGGGACGTGCACGCCGGCGAGCTCGCCCTCCCCGCCCGGCGCGGCGGGCCGCTCGAGGAGCCCGGCGAGCTTGCCCCGCAGCTCCTCGTCGGCGAGCTGGAGGACGACCTCCCGGCCCGGGTTGCGCCGCACCAGCTCGGCGGTGTCCACGCAGGGCGCGTCCTCCCGCTCCCGGGTCTCGGCCTCGAACTGCTCGGCCCGCATGGCCTTGAGCTCGGCCTTCTTCGCCGTGGCCCAGAAGGAGCCGAGCACCGCGCCCTCGGGGATGGCGGTGGTGTAGACGGTGCCGTCGGCGGCGACGGTGGCCTTCGCGCGGCGGGTGAAGAGGCCGTAGCCGTCCTTGAAGATGGCGACGCGCTCGACCCGCTCCTCGAGGCGGCCGTCGCGGCGCGGCGCGGGCGCCGGTCGGGGCCGGGCGCCGGCCGCGCTGGCAGCGGCCTCGGCCGGGGCGAGGCAGGAGAGCCCGGGCAGGCAGAAGGGGAGGAGCAGGGCGGCGAGGACGGCGAGGCGAGCGCGATGGTTCATGACGAACCTCCTTTCGCGCTCGACCCTAGGCCCTCGTCCTTCCGGCTTGGGTAAAGCGCCGGTAACGGACTACTCTCGGCCCTCCAAAGGGGGATCCGATGACGACCACGCTCTCGTCCCGCATCGAAGCCGTCACCGTCTACCGCATGGGCGCGCTGGTGCGCCGCCGTGCCGAGCTCATCCCGGAGCAGGGCGAGCTGCCCGGCAAGGTGGTGCTCGGCGGCCTGCCCCTCTGCCTCGACGAGCGCAGCCTGCGGGTGCGCCTCGAGCGCGAGCAGGGGCCGGCGCCGGTGGCGACGGATCTGAAGGTCGGCCTCGCGCTCCACGAGCCCGACCCCGAGCTGCCCCCGGCCGACGACACGGCGCTGCGCGCGGCGCGGGTCGAGGAGCGCAAGGCCCTCGACCTGCTCACCCTGCTGCGGGACGAGCTGCAGCGCGTCCTGGACCTGGAGGTCGAGGGGCGGCCCGAGCCCGAGGAGGGCAAGGCGCCGCTCCCCTCGCCGGTGGAGGGGAGGCTCTCCCTCCTCGCCTTCCGCGAGCGGGAGGCCCTGCGCCTGCACCAGGAGCTCGCGGCGGCCGCCGAGGCCCTGCGGGTGAAGCGGGAGCAGCGCCAGGAGCTCGAGAGCCAGCGCGCCGCGGCCAGCAACGCCCGCCAGAACCGGGCCGAGGAGCTGCGCAAGACCGTGGAGGTCGGCCTGCGGCCGGTCGAGGGCAGCGGCAGCGGCGCGGTGCACCTCACCGTGGAGTACCTGATCCCGGGCGCCCACTGGTCGCCCTCCTACGACCTCGTGCTCGATCCCGACCTCGGGGGCGGGCGCCTCGCGGTGCGGGCGGCGGTGCGGCAGCGCAGCGGCGAGGACTGGCGGGGCGTGCACCTCACCCTCTCCACCGCCGAGGCGCAGGCCTGGACCGAGCTGCCCGAGCTCAAGGCCATCCGCATCGGCCGCCGCCAGGCCGCGCCGCCCCGGGTGGGCTGGCGGCCGCCTCCCTCGGGGGCGGAGGCCCTCTACGCGGATCACGACGCGGTCTTCCGCCATGCGCCCCCTCCGCCGCCGCCGGTGCAGCCCGCTCCGGTCTCGGGCGCCGGCTACGGCAATCAGGGCGCCGTCGGCGGGATGCTCGAGCAGGCCGCGACCCGCTCGATGGTGGCGGACGACTACGACGACGACGTCGACTACGCGATGGACGACGCGCTCCCCGCCGCCGAGCCCCCCGAGGAGCTCTGGGAGGAGGAGCTCGCCGCGGGGGCCGCGCCCGACCTGGAGATGGCCCTCCCTCCCCCGGCCCCGATGGCCCCCTCCCCGGCCGGCGCGCCGCCTCCTCCCGTCCGGGCCCGCAAGACCATGGCCTTCGGCCGCGGCGCCCCCGAGGCGAAGAAGAAGGCCCGGGCGCCGCACAAGAGCGACCGCGGCGGCGGCGCCTTCGGCGGCGAGGACGAGGGCGGCCTCGAGGCCCGCGCCGACCTCCTCGAGTACGGCGCCCTGCGGATGCGCCCGCCGGGCGATCCGGGGCGGGGCAAGCTGGTGCCGGTCTCCGGCGCCGAGATCACCCTCCAGCTGGTCCAGGCCCTGCAGCTCACGGTGAAGGTGGACGCCGCCGGCATCATCGGGCGCGCCCTCGACCAGGCTCGCGGCGTCGCCTCCCTCGACCTGCCCGGCGGCCACGTCTGGCCCCACAGCCAGGCGGGCTACGACTACGCCTACGAGGCCGCCCACCCGGTGGACGTCCCCTCGGACGGCGCGGCCCACACCCTCGCCCTGATGGAGGCGAAGGGCGAGGCGAAGGCGCGCTACGTCTGCGTGCCCCGGGAGAGCCAGGACGTCTTCCGGCAGGTGTCCTTCCACAACCCCCTCGACGCGCCCCTCCTCGACGGGCCGGTGGACGTGGCGGTGGGCGAGGACTACCTGCTCACCACCCGGGCCCGGAACACCCCGGCCAAGGGTGAGCTGGAGCTGGGCCTCGGCGTCGAGCAGGCGATCAAGGTCGCCCGCAACGTGCGCTTCGAGGAGGAGAGCAAGGGCCTGGTGCTCACCAAGCTCGGCCTGGAGCACGCCATCGAGGTCGAGCTCACCAGCCACCTCTCCACCCCGGTCGAGGTCGAGGTCCGCGAGCGCCTGCCGGTCGCGGTCGAGAACGACGACGACGTCGAGGTCGAGGAGCTCTCGGTGACGCCGGCCTGGGAGGACTTCGAGCAGGAGCCCCCGGTGAAGGGCGGCAAGCGCTGGCGCCTCACCCTGCCTCCCGCCGAGAAGACGGTGCTGCGCGCCAGCTACCGGATCAACATCCCCAAGAGCCACGAGCTGGTCGGCGGCAACCGCCGGGAGGTGTCGTGATGAAGATCGAGCTGCCGATCCAGGAGGTCACCCTCCTCGAGGACCGCGCCCACGTGGTGCGGACAGGACGCGTCGAGGTCGAGGCCGGGAAGACCACCCTCGTGATCGAGGACGTCGCGCCGGTGATCGTGGACAAGACCCTCGCGGTGAAGATCGAGGAGGGCGCGGCCAGCTGCGGCAAGGCCCGCGTCCTGCGCCGCCGGGTGGTGCTCGCCGCCGACAAGCCCGAGGAGCTCGCGGCCCTCGACGAGAGGCTGCGCGCGCTGCAGGCCGAGCACGACCTCGAGGAGGCCCGGCGCGACCTGCTGCAGGGCCAGCTCGCCCTCCTCGGTGAGCTCTCCGAGCACCGGCTCGGCGAGATCGCCGAGGACGCCGGCTGGGAGCGCATCGAGATCGATCGCTGGACCGAGCAGGGCAAGCGCCTCCACGAGGAGAGCCGGGGCTGCCAGCAGGCGATCCTCGTCGCCGAGCAGAAGCTGGAGAAGCTCGACGAGCGAGCCGCCGATCTGCGGCGGCAGCGCGCGGCGCTGGCCTCCCCCACCCTCTTCCACCGCAGCTCGATCGAGCTCGAGCTCCACGCCGAGAGCGCCGGCGAGCTGAAGCTGCGCCTCACCTACCTGGTGCCCGGCGCCTGCTGGCGGCCCTACCACCGGGCCCAGCTCGTCGAGTCCGCGGTGGGCGCGAGGCTGCACTTCGAGTCGGACGGCTGCGTCTGGCAGAACACCGGTGAGGACTGGAGCGACGTGCAGCTCTACTTCTCCACCGAGCGGCCCTCCCTCGGCGTCGAGGTGCCGAGGCTCTCCACCGACACCCTCCACGCCCGGAAGGTGGGCTCGACCGTCGCGGTCGAGGCGCGCGAGGAGAAGATCCACACCTCCGGCCTGGGCGGCGGTGGCAAGGTCTCCCCGGAGGTGCCGGGCATCGACGACGGCGGCGAGGTGCGCAAGCTGAAGGCGAAGGCCCTGGCCTCCGTCCCCTCCGACGGCCGCCCCTACCGGGTGCCGGTCCTCGCCTTCGAGAGCCCGGCGAAGGTCGAGCTTCGCCTCGCGGCCGAGCTCACCCCGGCGGTGATCCTCCGCAGCGAGCAGAAGAGCGAGGCCTCCCTGCCCCTGCTCGCCGGCCCCGTGGACCTCGTCCGCGAGAGCGGCCCCGTCGGCCGCACCAGCATCCTCTACGTCGCCCCCGGCGAGACCTTCGAGCTCGGCTGGGGACCGGAGGCCTCCCTGCGGGTGCACCGGGAGCAGCGCGAGCTGGACGAGGAGTCGAGGCTCCTCTCCTCCTGGACCAAGGCCCGCCACCGGGTCACGGTGCGCCTCTCGAACATCGGCCCGCAGGCCCGCACGGTCTCGGTGCGCGAGCGCATCCCCGTCTCCGAGGTCGAGAAGGTGAAGATCGAGCTCGAGAGGAAGGAGACCACCGGCGAGGTGAGGCCGGACGCCGACGGCCTCCTCGAGTGGACGGTCGAGCTGAAGCCCTACGGCCGGGAGAAGATCGAGCTGGGCTACGAGGTCGCCCGCCACTCGGACGTGGTCGGGCTCTGAGGGGTCGGGCGGAGAGCAGGGCCTCCTGGTGGGCGCCGCCGGGAGGCCGAGGCCTCTTCGAGATGGCCTCCAGGGCACCCGGCGCGCTACTCCGGGAAGAAGGTGCAGGACGACGGTCGCGCCCCGGTCCCGGGATCGGAGACCAGCGCGCAGCCGGGGCCGGCGAGCCGCACCGAGGTGCCGTCGTCGCACTCGAACCGGCCCGTCCCGGCCTCCTCGCCGGCGACACAGTGGCTGCCCGGCGTGATGATGGCCCAGATGCCCTCCGGGGAACCGGCTCGGTCCCCGGCGGAGCAGGTGACGAAGCGGACCGGCGAGTCAGCGGGCGTGTCGACCCGGCACTGGTCGGTCCTCGTGTCGGCGGCCACGCCGGCGACGACCCCGACGGTGGCGATGAGGGCGAGCCCCCCTGTGATGCGCATCGACATGGTCGTTCTCCCCTTCGTGAGTGAGCTCAGATCCCGACGTGGTTGCACACCGCGGACCAGGAAGCGGCGTCGAGGACCTCGGCCGCGAGGTGGCACATGCCGTCGAGGACCTCGGCGGGGGCGTTGGCCTTGAGCCCGGTGAAGAGGGCGCTTCGCTCGGCGATGTTCATCGCCGGCAGCATGAAGGCCATGAACTCGGCGAGGCGCGGCGGCGGGATCGAGCCCCGCAGGTTGGCGCTGATCGCCAGGATCTGCTCGTCGGCCATCGCGGCCTGGATCACGGGCATCGCCTCGTTCTCCTCCCGGCTCATGTGGGTGAGGTAGGGGCCGACGAAGGCCGCGAGGGCGCCGTGGGCGAGGTGACCGGCCGTCATCCGGTCACCGGCGGCCGTCCAGGTGGCGAAGGCCGCCGCGACCTCCTCCAGTTGCGCGTGCAGGCGGGTGTGCTCCCCGGCGAGCTCCTCGGCCAGGTCCGGCCGGAGCTCCCGCAGGACGGGCTCGACCCACCTGTCCTCGTGCGCGGCGTGCTCCTTCAGCACGCTCTCGATGGCGCGAAACCGCTCCACCAGCTCGCCCACCGACGCCTCGTGCTCCGGAACCCGGCTCACTTTCGAGGTCTCCTGGTTTCCGACACGGCTCACGGCTCACGGCCCAGCGAGGTCTCCTTCGGACCCTGGGTCTGAAGAGGAGGAACAGTTCACATCGATCGCTCGCCGGTTTCCCGGATGAGCCGTGAGCCGTGAGCCGTGTCGGATCACCGTGGACCTCGAGAGCCCGCTCGGATCCCCGGCCCACTCCAGCTCCAACCAGGGGACCTACCGCCGCTGGACCTCTTCCCAGAGCCGATCGATGTCCTTGCGCAGCATGAAGAGCGCGAGGTCGCGCAGATCGGGGTTGTCCTGGACGGCCAGCTCGCGGACGCCCTCGCCCTCGGTCTCGTGCCCGTCGAGCTTGAGCCGCGCCGCGAGCGCGCCGGAGACGTCGCCGGTGACCAGCAGCGCCACCCGGTCCGAGGTCCGATGCAGCGCCGGGCCGAAGACCTTCGGCTCGAAGTAGTCGATGGCGGCGATGGCCTCCTTGGCCAGCGGCATCAGCTTCCACTTCTGCTCGTCGGGGCAGAGCACCCGCATCGCCTGGTGGTACTGCGCCAGCTTGTCCGGCGGGATCTCGACCTTCACCGCCGGGTCGAAGAAAGAGGCCGCCAGGCGCACCAGGATGGTCAGGTCGTCGGGCGCGAACTTCGAGGGCAGCGCGTAGCCCGCGCCCACCAGGTCGAGGGCGCGGATGAGCACCTGATCCTGCGCGCCCACCGAGGCCTCGGCGACGGGCCGGCCGACGATGATCGAGACGGGGCGGGTGTTCTCGAGGCGGTACTCGAAGCCCAGCACCTCGGAGCGGAAGATCTGGAACTCGCGATCGGTGAGGATCTTCGCCAGCGCGACGGCCCGCGCCGCGAGGGGCGAGGTCGCGGGATCGAGAGGGGCCTTGGGATCGACGCCGAAGGGTGAGAGGTCGGCGGGGAAGAGGGGCTCGAGCACCGAGGCCATGGCCCGGAAGAACCAGGCCACCGGCGTGCCGGCCTCGGCCACCGAGAGGTCGTTGCGGGTCAGGTAGGAGAGCTCGACCCCGGCCAGGGAGCCACCCTCGGCGCGCGGCGACTCGCCCTCGAGGAAGGCGGCGAGGCCCCGGACGAAGGCCGAGCGGGTCGAGTTGGCGTCCTCGAGGAGGCGCGCCAGCCGCCCGAGGGCGAGCTGATCGGTGGGGTCCTGCTCGGCGATCTTCTGCCAGAGGTAGCCGGCCTCGGCCTTCCGGTCGGCGGAGTCGAAGAGGGTCGCCAGATCCCGCTGGAGCGCGCGGTCGTCGGGGCGCTCCATTGCCAGCGGCTTGAGCATGTCGGCGGCGGCGGAGGGGTCCCCGACCTGATCGGCCATCACCCAGGAGAGGCCGCGCGCGGCCAGGGCGCGGATCTGCGGCTCCATGCCCTCGTCCTCGAGGCCGCGCCGCATCATCTCGACGTACTTGCGGGCGTCGCCGGCCATGAGCGCCGCGTCGGCGGCGGCGCGGAAGTCGGAGGGCTGCGCGGTGAGCTCGGCGAGGCGCTCCATCAGCACCAGCGCGACGTCGTGCTTGCCGGCGAGGGCGACGGCGGAGGCGGCCTCGGCCACCAGCTGCCGGTCCTCCGGGCGCTCGCGGGCGGCGGAGACGAGGAGGTCGGCGGCCCAGGCGCCGTTGCCGGTGGCCAGGAGGGCGCGGCCCGCCTCGAGGCGGAAGGGCTCGAGGACGCTGGTGCGCCCGAGCTCGAGGAGGTGCCGGGCCACCCGGGCGAGGATGGCGGCGTCGCCGCGGGGGGCGACCAGCTCCAGCAGACGCTCCCAGGCGGCGGAGTGGCTGGGATCGGCGCGGGTCGCCCGCTCGAGGACCGGCAGCGCGCCGTCGGCGTCGGCGAAGCGATCGGTGAGGACCGTCGCCAGGCGCACCAGCACCGCGGCCTCCTCGTCGGGGGCGAGGCCGGTCCGGGCCAGCTTCTGCAGGGTGTCGCGCAGCTCCACCCAGCGCGCCTGCGCCTCGTAGACCTGCGCCAGCTCGGCGAGGATCTCGGGGTTGCCCGGCTGCAGCTCGAGGGCCTGCTCGAAGAGATCGATGGCCCGCTCGTTGCGCAGCTGCCGGCGCTCGATGGCGCCGAGCTCCTTGAGCGCCTGGAAGCGGCCGGGGGTCTCCTCCATCGGCAGGGCGCCCAGCAGCCCCTCGAGGCCCCAGCCCTTGCTCGCGAGGTCACCCGACCGCTCGGCGGTGCGCACGACGCCCTCCCAGGCCGGGAGGAAGGCGGCGTTCCGCTCGGCGGCGCTGCGGAAGCGGGCGAGGGCCCCCGCCTGGTCGCCCTCGGCCTCGGCGATCTCGGCGAGGCGCAGGGCCACCACGAAGGCGGGCAGCTCGGGGGTGCCCTCGGCGATGACCTCGTAGTGCTCCTTCGCCTGGCCGCGCTTGCCCATGGCGAAGAGCCCCTCGGCCAGACAGGCGCGGGCCAGGAGGAGCTCCGGCTCGGTGCCCACCGAGCGCTCGAAGGCGTCGACGGCATCGGGCAGGCGCCCGAGCTTGTCGCGGTAGTGCAGGCCCAGCTCGAGGAAGGCGCGGGCGCGATCCCCGCTGTCGTCGGCGTGCCGCGCCCGGTTCTTGAGCAGCTCGGCCATCCCCTCGAGGTCGTCGCTCTCGGCGAGGACGGCGCGCTGGCGCTCGAAGGCGCGGTGCGAGCCGGGCTCCAGCTCGAGGGCGCGCGCCTCGGCGGTCTGCGCCAGCTCGTCCTGACCGGCGGCGTGGGCGCGCTCGGCCAGCTCGAGCCAGACCGAGGCCCGCTGGGCCGTCTCGTTGCCCATCGCGGCCAGGCGCTCGCGCAACCCGATCTCGCCGCGCAGGTCGCCGGTGGCGATGGCGAGCTGGCAGAGCCCCTCGAGGGCCATCTGCTCGGAGAGGGGATCGCCGAAGGCCTGCTCGAAGGCCTCGCGGCTGCGATCGTGGGCGCCGGCGTGGAGGGCGGCGCGGCCCTCGACCAGGGCCAGGGCGCTGTCGGTCTCGACCCCGGCGGCCCGGGCCACGTCGACGAAGGTCAGGGCGGCCTGGGCCTGGTCGGCCGCCATCGCGCCGCGGGCGAGCTCGGGCGCGGCCTCCTGCAGGACCCGGTTGGCCCACTCGGGCCGCTCGGTGGCGCCGGGCTCGGCGCTCGACATGGCGGTGGCGTAGGCGACGCGGAAGGCGGAGGTGGCCGCCGCCACGTCTCCGATCCGGCTCTCGAGCTGGCCGAGGGAGAGGGCGATGCGCGCCCGCTCCTCGGGCTCCGCGGCGGCGCTCAGGCGGGTGGAGAGGGCCTTGCGCTCGGCGTCGACGTCGCCCGCCGCGCGGGCCATCTCGGCCACGAGCTTGTTGGCCTCGGCGTGAGCCGGGTTACGCGAGAGGATCCCCTCGAGGATGACCTGGCCGCGCTCGGCCTCGCCGGCCTCGATGGCGGCGTGCACGGCCTCGATGCGAAGCGCGTCGGCCTGATCCTCGTGGCCGTCGGCCTCCAGGATGTCGGCCCGGTCGCGGTAGAGCTTCCCGAGGGCGTCGGGGTCCTTGCGCGAGACGTAGTAGCGCCGCAGGCCCTCGAAGGCGTCCTCCTGGTGGGGGTCGATCTCGAGGGTCCGCGTCCAGGTCTCGACCGCCGCGACCGAGTCGCCGACCTCCATGTGCAGGTTCGCCAGGCGCAGGGCGTGAGCGACCTGCTCGGCCTCGCTCTCGCCGACCGCGGCCGCGGTGGAGAGGAGCCAGGAGACGAGCTCGGCGGCCCGAACGTCGTCGCCGGCCCGCGACCAGGCGTCCGCCGCCCGGCTGGCCAGCGCCCGATCGTGGGGCGTCGCCGCGATGAGGTGATCGTGGAGCTCGGCGGCCTTCTTCAGCTCGCCGGCCTCCACCAGCTCCTCGAGCAGGGGCGCCGCCGCGGCCTCCAGCCCCTCGCCCAGGGCCGCGAGCTCCACGATCCGCGCGGCCGCCGGACCCAGCTCTCCGGCCTCGAGGTGCATCCGGGCCAGCGTCCGGCGGCTGCCGGCGTCCTCCGGAGAGACCGAGGCGGCCTCCTCCAGGGCCCGCCGGGCGGCGCCGAGGTCGCCCGCCGCGCTCCACTCCTCGGCGGCGCGCCGCAGCACCTCGCCGCGCTCCTCCAGGGACGACGCCCGCGCCTCGAGGGCGGCCAGCCGCGCCCGCTCGGCGGGGTCGCCGGTCGCCTCCCGCAGCAGGGCCACCAGCAGGCGCACCCGCTGCTCGACCTCCTCGTCCCAGATGCTCTCGGACTCGGCGAGGTCGAGGGCCTGCGAGGCGCGCACGCGCGCGAGCTCCACGCGCTCGGCGGCGTGGAGGGCCCCCATGGCCTCGAGGTAGTAGGCCAGCTGCTGCCGCTTCTTCGCGCCGGGCGCGAGGATCGAGAGGGCGCGGTCGAGATCCTGCGCCCCGCCCATCTGCTCCCGCCGCGCCCGGAGCACCGGCAGGGCCCGCTCGCAGCGGTGGGTGTCGCCCGGCTCGAGGCGCCAGGCCGCGAGGATCGCCTCGGCGGCGGCGCTCGACTCACCCTGGGCCTCGCAGAAGTCAGCCAGCCGCAGCAGCAGCTCGCCCTTGCGCTCCTCGTCCTTGAGGGCGTCGAGGTGGCGGTTGTAGACGGCCCGCACCGAGGCGAGGTCGCCGTGGGCCTCAGCCTGATCGGAGAGCACCTCGAAGGCCTCCACCGAGCCGGGATCCAGATCGAGGAGCTCGCGCCAGGCCGCCAGCGCCGAGGGGTGCGCGTCGTCGCCCCCGTCGTCGCACTTCCGGGCCAGCTTCGTGAGCAGCTCGATCTTCGCCTCGTCGCCCTCGAGGGTCTTCAGGTGCCGGTAGTGGAGCGCCGTCAGCGCCTCCCAGTCACCCTCCTCCTCGGCATGGCGGCAGAGGACCTCGAAGGCGCGCAGGTCCGCGGGGTCGGCCTCGAAGAGCTCCTGCCAGATGGCCCGCGCCGCGGGCATGCCGCCCGCGCCGCTCGCCTCGTGGCTCTCGGCCAGGGCGATCAGCCCCTCGCGCCGCTCCGCGGGGTCCTCGAGGCTGTCGAGGCGGCGGCGGTGCAGCGCGTCGACGGCCTCGCGATCCTCCTCGGCCTCGGCCTGACGCACGAGCGCGTCGAAGGCCCGCGACATGGTCGGGTCTTCCTCGAAGCGCTCACCCCAGACGGTGAGGGCCGCGGCGCTGCCGGCCTCGCCCAGCGCCTCCAGGGCCTCGGCCATCGCGTCGAGCGCGGCCTGCCGCTCGTCGGCGTCCTCGATCGTCTCCAGCCGCCGGCGGTGGAGGGACTCGAGCGCAGCGGCGTCGCCCTTCTCCTCGGCCTCGCGGACGAGCCGCTCGAAGGCCTGCGCGTCGGAGGCGTCCTGCTCGAAGCGCTCGCGCCAGGCCTCCAGGGCGGCGACGGCGCCCGCCACCCCCAGGGCCTCCAGGGCCTCGGCCAGCGCGAGGGTCGCCTCGCGGCGCTCGCCCTCGTCCTCGATCGTCGCGAGCCGCTGGCGGTGCAGCGCCTCCAGCGCCTGGTGATCGATGGCCTCGGCGGCCTTCCGGGTGAGCCGCTCGAAGGCCCGCGCGTCGGTGGCGTCCGCCTCGAAGCGCTCGCGCCAAACCGCGAGGGCCGCGGCCTCGCCCGCCTCGCCCAGCGCCTCCAGGGCCTCGGCCAGCGCGAGGGTCGCCTGGTGCCGCGCGTCCTCGTCCTCGATCGTCGCGAGCCGCTGCCGGTGGAGCGACTCGAGGGTCTGGTGGTCGGCGTCCGCGGCGGCCTGGCGGGTGAGCAGCTCGAAGGCCCGCGCGTCGGCGGCGTCGGCGGAGAAGAGCTCCCGCCAGTACTTCAGCGCGGCGCGCTCGCCCTCCTCGCCGAGGGCGCCGAGCCGCTCGGCCAGGACCAGGGTCGCCGCCTGGCGGGCCGCCTCGTCCTCGATCGTCTCGCGGTGGCGCAGGTGGAGCTGCTCCAGGGTCTCCGCGTCGCCCTCGCGCTCGGCCTGCCCGGCGAGGGCCTCGAAGGCGCGCGCGTCCGAGGCGTCCTGCTCGAAGAGCTCCCGCCAGACCTCGAGGGCGGCGGCGGCGCCCTCTCCCGACTCGCCCCCGAGGCGGGCCTGCGCCTCGGCCAGCGCCTCGAGCGCCTCGCGCCGCGCGCCCTCGTCCTCGAGGGTCTCCAGGCGGCGGCGGTGGAGCGAGGCCAGGGTCTGGTGATCCTCCTGGGCCTCGGCCCGCCGCACCAGCGCCGCGAAGGCCGGCGCGCTGCCGGCGTCGCGGGAGAAGAGCTCCCGCCAGGTCGCCAGCGCCACGCTCTCGCCGGCCTCCTGCGCCTCGCAGGCCTCGGCGAGCTCCTCGAGGAGGGCGTGCTGCTTCGCCTCCTCCTCGAAGGTCTCGAGGTGGCGGTGGTAGAGGCCCGCCAGGGTCTCGAAGTCGCCCATGCCCTGCGCGTGGCGGGTGAGCGCCTCGAAGGCGGGGACGTGCGAGGCGTCGAGCTCGAAGAGCTTGCCCCAGGCGGTCCGGGCCTCGTCCTCGCCGGCCGCTCCGTTCGTCTCGCAGATCTCGGCCAGGTGCTGCAGCAGCGCGATCTTCTGCTCGCGCTCCTCGTGGGTGTCGATGTGCCGGTAGAAGACCGCCCGCAGCGAGGGGATGTCTCCCCGGCCTTCCGCGTGATCGGCCAGGGCCTCGAAGGGGCGCAGCTTCGACGGGTCTCGATCGAAGAGCTCGCGCCAGGCGGCCAGGGCGGCGGGCTCCTCGGCGCCGCCGGCCTCCTCGCAGGCCTCCGCCAGCGCGGTGAGGAGGGCCTCCTGCTCCTCGGGCGACTCGAGCAGGGCGAGGCGGCGGTGGTGGAGGGAGGTGAGGACCTCGAAGTCCTTCGCCTCCAGGGCCCGCTCCCGCAGCACCTCGAAGGGCCGCGGGCGCAGCGGATCGAGCTCGAAGAGCTCGCGCCAGGCGGCCTCGGCGGCGGCGAGCTCGCCGGAGCTCTGCCGCGCGGCGGCCTGGGCCTCGAGGAGGGCGAGGCGCTCCTCGCCGGTGGCGAGGGTGGCCAGCAGGGCGTGGGCGTCGGCCTGCACCGTGGGGGAGCGCGCCTCGTGGGAGAGCGCGGTGATCGCGGCGAGGATGGTCTCGCGCTGCTCGGCCTCGAGCTTCAGCGACTCGGCGGCGCGCAGGTGATCGAGGGCGCCGGCCTCGTCTCCGGCGCTGCGGGCCCGGGCGTTCAGCCGCAGGCGCACCCGCGCCTCGATCGAGGGCGCGGCGGGCTCGCCTCGATCCACCGCCTCCAGGAGGCGGCCGTCGAAGGGGCGGCAGGCGGCGTCGCCGAGCTGCTCGGCCAGGAGCAGGGCCTCCACCAGCACCCCGGGGGCGGTGGGCTCGATGTCGAGCTGCGCGGCGAAGGCCTCGAGGGCCGCCGGGGCGTCGTCGAGGGCCTGGCAGACCCGGGCGAGCTCGGCCTGGTAGGCCGCCTCGGCGCGCCCCTCGGAGATGAGGGCCGCCTCCTCGAGGAGCTTGCGGAGGGCGTTCAGATCCTCGTCCTCGCGGGCGGCGTCGAGGAGGATCTCGATGAGCTCGTGGTCGCCGGGGCGGCGGGTGCGCAGGGAGCGGGCCAGCTCCACCAGCGCCGGGCGATCGCCGATGGTGACCAGGACCTCGAGGGCCTCGGCCTCCAGCCCCTCCCGCTCGGCGCCCTCCTCGAGGGTCGCGGCGTGGGCGACGAGGATGTCGGCGAGGGGGCGCTGCTGGGCGAGGGGGCGCTGCTGGGCGATGGGGCGGGCGTGGTAGTAGGTGAGCAGGAGCGCCACCCGCTCCCGGTCGGCGGGGTTGGCGTCGAAGAGGCGGCGGTGCCGCTCGATGGCCTCCTCGCTGCGGCCCGCTGCCTCGAGAGCCTGCGCCAGGCGCAGGACCACGGCCGGATCGTCCGGCGCGTCGCGCTCGGCCTCCAGCAGGGTCGTCAGCTCGGCCTCGCGGTCACCCGCCTCGCGCTCGAGGGAGGCGATCTCCCGGAGGAGCGCGCTGCGGGCCTCGCCCTCGCGCTCCTTCAGGCGGCCGCGCAGGAAGTCGGCGAGGGGGCCGGGCTGACCCTGCTCGCGCAGCACGCCCTCGATCCGCTCGAGGAGCGCGCCGTCACCGGGCTGGGCCTCGAGGCCCTCGCGGTAGACGGCCAGGGCCTCGTCGAGATCCTTCACCTCGTCGCGGTAGAGATCGCCGGCGCTGCGCAGGAGGCCCGCGCGCACCATCCCCTGCACCTCTTGCGCCTGGCGCCGGGCGAGGCTCGCCAGGCCCCGGTGGTCGGCGTGCTTCGCCAGCAGGTCGCGCAGCGCCTGGGCCGCGCCCTGCGAGCCGCGCACCTCGAAGGCGGCCTGCAGCGCGTCGCGCGCCGCGGCGTCGTCGTGCACGGCGTCCCGGAAGAGGGCCGCCGCCTCCAGGAAGAGGGCCTCGCGCTCGCCGGCCTCCTCGCACTCCGCGGCGGCCGCCAGCCGGCGCTCGGCGCGGCGGCGGTCCTCACCGGCGCCCGCCAGCAGCGCGTCGAGGCGCCCGGCCTTCCCGGCCGCGCCGAGCAGGGCGGCGTCGAGGGCCTCGAGGCGCTCGAGGGCCTCGCGCTCGGCGTCGTCCTCGGAGAGGGCCGCGTGGGCCTCGGCGACCGCCAGCCAGATCCGGGCGGCCGCGGCCGGGTCCTTCTCGTCCCGCGCGCGCAGCCGCTGCAGGCGGGCGAGGGCCGCGTGATCGTTCGCCTCCTCGAGGAGGGGGAGCAGGGCCTCCCGGGCCTCCCCGCTCGCCTCGTCGAGGGCGAGCGCCGCCTCGAAGGCGGCGCGGGCCTGCTCGGGGGCGCCGAGGCGATCGCGGTGCAGCGCGCCGAGGGCCAGCAGGTGCACGATCTCGCCGGCGGTGTCTCCCTCGCCCCGGCTCCAGCGCACGAGGCGATCGTGCAGGTCGGCGATCGCCTCCACGTCGTCGAGGCGGTTCGCCAGCTCCAGGGCGTGGTGGGCGCGCTCGAAGCGGGGGACCTCCTCCTCCAGCTCGAGGGCGGCCAGCCAGGTGGCGAGCGCGGCGGTGGGATCCTCGCCCGGCCCCTCCTGGAGGGCGGCGACCACGGCCAGCGCCTCGGCGGCGGCCTCGGCGTCGCCCTCGCTCTCCTGGAGGTAGCGGGCGCGGGTCTCGTGCGCGTCGATCTGCGCGGCGCGATCCTCGGCGACCTCGGCGGCGCGGACCCAGGCGAAGAGGGCCTGGTCGTCCAGCTCCCGCAGCTCGGGGTTGCGGGCGAGCAGCGCCAGGGCCTCGGCCGCCTCGCCCTGCTCGAGGAGCAGATCGCTCAGGCGCACCAGGGTCGCGCTCGCGGTGGGCACCTTGCCCTCGTCCTTCAGCTTCTCGATCAGCGCCTCACCCACGCCGATCGCGCCGGGCACGTCGCCGGCCTCGAGGCGGCCGCGCAGGGCCCGGTCGAAGTCCTCGCTGCCCTCGAGGCCCGCGGCCTCCAGCCAGCGGACCTCGGCCTGGTGATCGCCCTGCCGGGCGGCCAGGTCGGCGAGCTGCCGCGCCAGGTGGACCTGCAGCTCGGGCCGCTGGGTCTCGCGGTGCCGCTCGAGGAGGCGGGCCACGGCGTCGAGGTCGCCGGCCTCCCGCAGCCAGGCAGCGAGGGCGTCGGTCAGGGCGGCGTCGGCGGGCCGCTCCTCGAAGAGGGCCTGCATGAGCGCCAGCGCCGCGTCGTCCCCGGCCACCACCAGCACCCGGGCGGTGAGGCGGTGCAGCTCGAAGGCCTCGTGGCGGTCGAGGTCGAGGGCCTCGCAGAGCGCGTCGAGGGAGAGGGCGGCGAGCACCCGGGCGCTCGCGGCGGCCTCCTCCAGCGCCCCCTGGAGGAAGAGGCGCTCGAGGAGCGCGGCGGCGATGGGCACGCTCCCGGGGGCCAGGCTGCGCGCGGCGCGCAGGGCGCGCAGGGCGAGGGCGGCGTCGTTGACCTGGTCGGCCTCGCGCGCCACCTCGAGGCGGCGCTGCTCGGCCGCGGCGGGATCGAAGAGCTCGAGCAGGCTGGTCGAGAGGAAGGCCACCGAGAGGGCCTCGGCCCGCTGGCCGGCGAGGCGCAGGCCCTTCTCCTCCAGCTCGAAGGCGTGGCGGCGGCGCTCCTCGTCCGCGCTGCGCTCGCGCACCTCGTGGGCGAGGAAGGCGGCGCGCTCGCCGTCGGCGAGGGTGAGCAGGTAGAGCGCGCTGGCCTCCAGCAGCAGCCCCTCGGCGGCCTGGCGGTCGGCCGGATCGGGGCCGTCGCCGAGGCGCCGCGCCTTCTCGGTGAGCAGGGAGGCGACGCCCGCCTCGTCCTCCTGCCGGCGGCAGAGCTCGAGCAGCCGCTCGAAGGCCACGGGGTGCTTCGGGTCCAGGTGATCAGCGGCGGCGTAGTCCTCGCGGGCGCCGTCGAGATCGTCGAGCTGGCCCTCTCGCAGCTCCGCGCGCTCGAGGAGCAGCCCGACCCGCTCGGCGTTCGGGCGGCGGCCCGAGGCCGCGAGGAGCGCGGAGAGGTCGGCCTCCACCGCCGGCCAGCGCTCGGCCTCGCGGGCCAGATCCAGGCGGGCGCGGTGGGCCTCGAGGCGCTCGTCCTGCTCGAGGCCCTCGGCGAGCTCGGAGGAGAGCGCGAGCTCGAGGAGGGCGAGGCGGTGCTCCGCTCCGGGGTGGACCCGGGCCAGCGCCAGCAGGCGGGCGGCCGCGTCGTCCGCGCCCTCGGCGACGGCCTGGTGCGCCCGCAGGTCGCAGGCCTCGAAGAAGGTGTCCACGTCCTCGGCGGCCCAGGCCGCGCGGGCCAGGCCCTCGGTGAAGTCCGTGCGGTCGACGGCGATCTCCAGCGCGCCGCGGTAGGCCTCCATCGCCGTGAGGGGATCGCCAGCGCGCAGGAGCGCCTCGCCCCAGACGGCGTGGGCCTCGGCCCGCTCGTCGGGATCCTCGACCGTGTCGACCAGCAGGCCGTGCAGCTCGGCGATCCGCGCCGCGTCCGCCCCGGGATCGAGGAGGGCGAGGAGGGAGCGCATGGTCTCCTCGTGACCGGGCTCCAGGGCGAGCGAGGTCTCGAGGGCCTCGCGGGCCAGGCCCGGGCGGTCGAGGCGGCGGATCGCCAGCTCGGCGGCGGCGGCGTAGGCAGCGCGGGCGGCCTCCAGCGCGCCCCGCCCCTGCTCCTTCGGGATGCGGTCGGCCAGCACCTCGGCCTGGTGCAGCCGGAGGGCGTAGAGATCCGGCCAGGACTCGAGGCGCTCGAGGATCTCGGACTGCCGGGCGAGGGTCTCCTCGTCGGCCGGGTTGTGCGCCAGGTAGATGCCCAGGTGGTGGGCGGCGCGATCGTCGAGGCCGCAGGCGAGGGCCAGCTCGCCGGCCCGGTGGCGCCAGCGCCGCTCGGTCTCGCGGTCGGGGGCGCCGCCGCCCTCATGCGCGTCGCGGTCGAAGAGCTGCTCGTACTGCGCCAGGGCGCGCTCGCGGTCCCGGGGCACGAGGGCCTCGGCGTAGCGCTCGCGCAGGGACTGGCGGTCCGGGCAGAGGTGCGTGCCGAGGCCGAGCACCTCGAGGGCGGCGTCCTCGTCGCCCTCGCCCTGGTGCTGGTCGGCCATGCGCTCGAGGAAGGTCGCGGCCTCGCGCGGCGTCTCGGAGAGGAGCGCGAGGGCGGCCAGGGCGCGCAGCGCGAGGCGGGGGACCTCGAGCTGACGGGCGAGGGCGTGGAGCGCCTCGGCCGCGCCCCAGAGCTCGGCGAGGGACTCGGGCGCCTCCGGGCGCTCGCCCTGGGTGGCCCAGGCCTCGAGGCCCTCGCGCACCACGCGCTCGGGCAGGGCGAGGTCGAGGGCCTGGGCGTAGGCGCCGGCGATCTGCTCGGGCGCGGCGCCGGCCTCCTGCTCGCACTGGGCGGCGCCGATCCAGCTCTCCACCGAGGCGTCCAGCTCGCCCGCCTCGGCCTGCAGCCCGGCGATGCGGCGCAGCACCTCGGCCTCCTCGAGGGGGCGCGCGACGGTCGCCAGCAGGCCGGCCACCTTCAGGGCGAGCTCGAGGTCGCGAACGTCCGCCCGGTGGGCGGTCAGGAGGTGGGTCGCCGCGGCGCCGTCCTCGCCGGCCTCGAGCGCGGCCTCGCCCATGGTGCGGGCGGCGTGCACGGGATCGAGGTCGATGGCGTCGGTGCCGCCGGCGGCGACGAAGTCGAGGAAGGTGAGGTGCGCCGCCTCGGCGTCGCCGTCGGCGAGGAAGGTCTCGCCCAGCTGCCAGAGCAGGCGGGGTGAGCGCGGCGCGAGCTCGCGGGCCTGGCGCAGGACGGCGAGGGAGCCGGCGAGCTCGCCGAGGTCGAAGCGGATCCGCGCCTCCTCCTGCCGGCACTCCACGGCCTCGGTGATCACCTCCGCGTCGCCCTCGGCCAGGTCCTCGGCCAGGCGCATCAGGGCGTCGGCGAGGCGGGGCGGCTCGTCGGCGAGGCGGGCCAGATCGACCAGGCGGCGCGCGGCCTCGACCTGCAGCTTCAGCTCGGTGGTGGTCTCGTGGGCCGCCTCGAGGGCGGCGGCGGCGGCGCCCTCGCGCCCGGGCAGCTCGGCGTAGAGCTCGGCCAGGGAGAGGTGGCTGCGGGCGCGGTCGTCGGGATCGTCCTGGTGCTCGAGGAGCTGCTCGAGGGCGGCGGCGTGGGCGGCCGGGTCGTCGGCCTCGGCCTCGACCTCGACCCGCGCCTCGTAGATCTCCTTCGCCTCCGGGTCGATCTGCCGGGCCCGCTCCAGCAGCGCGCGGGCGGCCGGAAGCTCGCCCTCTCCGAGGCGCAGCGTCGCGGCGCGGGAGAGGTGGGCGGCGGCGGCGGTGCCCTCGCTGACCTCGGCCAGGCGCTCGAGGGCGGCGGCGAGGGCCTCCTCCTCACCGAGCACCTCGCAGACCTCGAGGATCTCGGCGGCGATGGCCGGGCGGGCCTCGTCATCGGAGGCCAGCTCGCAGAGCTTCCAGGCCAGCTCGAGGTGGCGGCGGGTGCCGTCGAGATCGTCGTGCACCTCGCGGGCGATCCGCGCCAGGGAGAGGTGCGCCTCGCGGGCGGTGGTCGCCACGCCGACGTCGCCGCTGGTGAGGTCGAGGCGGCCGAGGAGCTCGCGCAGGGCGGTCTCGGCCTCGGACTGCCGGCCGGTGCGCAGGCAGAGCTCGGCGTGCCGGCGGCGGGCCTCGAGGTCGGTGGGCTCGAGCTCGACGGCCTGGGCGTAGCGCAGCAGCGCGTTGTCGGGGTGGTCGAGGGCGGTGTCCCAGAGCTCGCCGATCTCGAAGGCGATGGCGGCGGCTTCGGAGAGGCGGCGGAGATCGATGAGGCGCTGCTTGCCCTCGTCGAGGCAGCGCACCGCGCGCAGGGCGTCACCCTCGACGGCGCAGGCGCGGCCCAGCCCCAGCCAGGCCTCGGTGAGCTCGGGGTCGTCGCGCAGGGCGGCGTCGAAGTGGAGCTTGGCCCGGGCGATGGAGCCCGAGAAGGAGGCGGCGCCCTCGGCCGGCAGGATCGCGCCGGCGTGGAGCCGCGCCAGGGAGAGGTGGATCCCCGCGCGGCGGGCGGGGTCGGGGGTGAGCCCGACCAGGCGATCGAGGGCGTGCACCGCCGCCGCGGGATCGCTCGCGTCCCGGTAGAGGTCGGCGAGCTGCTCGAGGGCGATGCGGTGGCTGGGGGCGTGGTGCAGTACCCGCTCGAAGGACTCGATCGCCAGGCGGCGGGCGTCGGTGTGGTCGTCCTCCTGGGGCGTGCGCTGCTCGTCCGCCGCGCGGGCGGCGAGCTGGCCGGCGGCCGCCGCGGCGTGGATGGTGCCGAGGCGCTCGCCCTGCTCCTGGGCCAGCTTCGAGAGGTGGAGGAAGGCGCGGGCCGCCTTCGAGGGCTGCTCCTCGTAGAGGGTCACGGCCCGGGTCCAGAGGGCCATGGTCGAGGTGGGCTCGCGCTCGAGCCAGGCCTCGGCCAGATCGCGCGCGGCGTCGCGGTGCGCCGGGTCGGCCGCCAGCAGGGTCATCAGCCGCTCGGCGGCGAAGGGGTGATCGGGCAGGGGGCCGGCCAGCTCCAGGTAGAGGTCCCGGGCGGCGGCGGCGTGGCCCGCGGCCAGGGCGCCCTCGGCCTCGCCGTACTCGCGCGCGCCCTCGAGCGCCGAGAGGAAGGAGCGCATGCCCAGGGACTTCGCCGCCGCGTCGTCCGCCGGGCGCTCGCCCTCGGCCGCCGCGTCGAAGATCAGCCCCAGGGTGCTGCGCTCGGTGCTCACCCGGGTCAGACGCACGCCGCGCATGTCCGGAAGCTTCCAGCCGTTGCGGGGCATCAGCCCGCGGATGTAGGCCGAGACCGGCCGCAGCACCGCGAGGGCCGGGGGCTGCAGCTGCAGGGGCAGGCCGCCCGGATCGAAGGCCTGGAGGAGCGAGACCCCGACCGCCGGCGCCGCCAGCGCCGAGGGCGCGTAGAGGCGGACGTCGTGGATCATGATCCGCACCGCCCAGTCGGTGCTCGCGTCCACCGCCAGCTTCAGGGTGAAGGGGATGCGCTTGCCCGGGGTCGTCGGGTCGTTGCCGCTGATCCCGACGTCGCCGGCGGCGATGGTGCCGGCCAGCTCGACGAAGCCGTCGCCGACCGCGATCTCGAGATCCGCCAGGCCGCTGCGCTCGGGGTCGAGGCGCCGCAGGATCTCCCGCTCCAGCCCCTCGCGCTCGGCGAAGAAGGAGAGGCGCACCAGGCGGCAGCGGCGGTTGCGGAAGCGGTCCGCCCCGCCGGTGACATCGAAGGGGAAGGTGATGTCCGGCACCTCGAGGGCCAGCTCGCGGGCCTCGATCCAGGGACCGATCCGGCGCTCGGCGAAGCCGACGAAGGCCTTCCCCTCGACGAAGGAGAGGTGGAAGTGAGGGGAGGTGTCCTCCACGACCTCCTCGCCCGGCTCCCCGCCGTCCGCCCGCTCGACGGACGTCTCCTCGGGGGTCGGGAGGGTCTCCTCCCGATCATCTGCAGGGCGCTTGGCCATGGATCTCCGGATAAACCCCCGTAATCACGAGGGAAATAGTTTCAGTGAGATCCTATCACCGGGGACTCAAGGGGGCCAATTTACAGCCGTTTTTGGCTGCTCGTAGCTCGCAGCTCGTAGCCCATTCAGAACGGAGCCGGCTCAGTTCCAACCACCTCTGCCGGCGGATTGATCGCAGCGGGTAGCCTCATGAGCGGCGGCGCCGGCAGCCCGCTCGGATCGCCCTGCCCCCGCCGCTTCTGCAGCGCCAGCTCCTCCGGCAGGAGCACCGGCGCGGGCTCGCTGACGGGCAGGGCCTCGAGCCCGCCCTCGATCGGCGCCGGCCCCTGCCCGGGCTCGAGGAGGGTCGGCCAGACGAAGGCGGGCTGGCCGGGATCGGAGCCGGGCCCGACCAGGTGGCGCATCGCCGGATCGAGGCGGACGAAGAGCAGGCGCGGATACTGGTAGGCGCTGCCGCTGGCCACGTCGATGAGCAGCCCGACCAGGCCCGCGCCGGCGCAGAGGCAGTTCACCGCCACCGCCGGGTTCGCCTCCCGGCGGGGGGAGACCGTCCGGGTCTGGTAGCCCGGCGCGCTCACCTCGAAGGACTCGCGCCGGTTGCGCTTCAGGCTCAGCTTGCCCGGCACCTGGGTCGTCTGGCTGCCGCTCTTGACCGTCGCCCCCGGCACGTTCGACTCGATCGCGATCTCCTGGGTGGTGCCCGAGATGATCGTCGCGCAGCCCGTGGAGGCGGCGGCGAGGACGAGCGCGAGGGCGAGGCGGATCACGGCCCCTCCTCCACCCGCGCGCCGGCCTCGCCTCCGCCCAGGTCCGGCGGAGCGACGAGGTCCGGGGGCGGCGCCTCGGCCGCGGCCCGCTCGGCCTCGAGGCGGGCCAGGGTCTCGGGGGTCGGCGTGAGCCGCACCTTGAGCTGCTGGGGCAGCCCGAAGGCGCCACCGCCGAGGAAGTCGACCAGCATCCCCGGCACGATGAGGAAGAAGATGTTCCCCATCACGTACCACTGGACCTTGCGGGCGATGGGGACCGTCACCGGGCGGTAGCCCTCGAGGCTGACCGTCACCTCGTGCGCGTGCTGCTTCTCGACCCGCAGCTTCCCGGGGGTCTGCACCTTGCGGCCAGTGTCGAGGGTGGCGATCGCCCCCGGCGGGTCCGAGACGATCTCCACCGGCTGCTGCATCCCCGACATCACCGTCGCGCAGCCCGACGCGGCGAGCGCGAGGGCCAGCAGGGCCGGGGTCAGCAGGAGCCGGAACATCCGCTCATCCTACCCGAATCAGCGCAGGAGGAACTCGGCCCAGGCCTGGCCCCCGCGGCCGTCGCGGACGACCACCCAGAGGGGGTACTCGCCGGTGGGGGAGGGTCCGGGCACGTCGCCGGTGCGCGGCGGGGTCCAGGTGTTCTCCTCCTCCTGGAGGGAGCGGCTGGAGCCGAAGCGGCCGGCGGTGGAGTACCAGCTGACGATGGGCTGCTCGGTCTCCTGGCTGACGCTGCCGTCGGGGAGGTGCCACTCGAAGTCCTCGGGGGCCGAGAGCTGGGGCTCGAAGATCAGGGGGGCCGCGTCGAAGGGGATCGCCTCGCCCGGCAGGTAGGCGGCGGGCCCCACCAGCAGGCTCAAGATCGCGGGCGAGGTGTTGGGGGTGTCGCTCTCGCTGACGATGATCCGCTTGAGCACGATCTCGGTGCGCTCGCGCTCGAGCGAGGCTCCCTCGGGATCGGCCAGCATCGCCGTGAGGTCCTCGAGGGGTGCGACCACGATCACCAGGGTGATCGACGCGCCGACCTCCCGGCGCGGATCGTCCGCGGGCAGGTCGGCGAAGAGATCGAGGGGCGTGCCCTGCTCGTCGGTCGGCGGCAGGTAGGTGGCGCTCGTCGCGGTGAGATCGAAGGAGAGGGGCCGCGCCGCCCCCGTGGAGAAGAGGCCCTCGAGCCCGCTGGAGGAGGAGAGCGACGCCTCATCCTGGCAGGCCGAGTTGGGCTGGCTGCCCGGCTCGACGTCGAAGACCGGATCGCAGGCGATCCAGAGGTAGCCGAGCTCCTCGTTCTCGGTGTGGTGGGCCAGGATCTCGATGGGGGTGCTCTGGAGAGGGCGGATCTCGGGCGGATCGGCGCGCACACCCAGGACGCGCAATCCGGTCACCACGGACTCGGGCAACATCGGGTTCGATTTGCACGCCGCCACGAGGAGCAATGCTCCGGCGAGGAGGAATGGGGCGATGTTGCTCGATTGGGTCCGCATGGGAGTTGGCTACGAGCTACGAGCTGCGAGCTGTGAGTTTCGAGACGCGGGTGGGTTCCTCTTGATCCTCTGAAGAAGGGTGACGAGCATTCTCCTCACCTCGATCGTGTGAGCATCGAGTCGGCGGTAGTCAACACAATCGAGGTAGGCGAGATCTCTTGCCAGCAAGAACTGGTATTCGATTTCCGTGGCTGAACCGATGGCCATCTGCAGAAAGCGGCCGAAGTCGGGATCGCTTCCGCGACCGCAACCCTCGGCAATGTTCGAAGCAATCGACGCAGCGCCGCGACGCAGCTGGGCCGTGAGACCGAAGCGCTCATCGGACGGAAAACCCCGGGTCGCCCGGTACACGTCGAGCGTGAGCGTATGCGCCTTGCGCCAGACCTTGAGCGATCGAAAGTCCTGCATGCTGCCTCTCCGAAGCTCGCAGCCAGAAGAAGCCGCCCCAATACCACCAGGGTCTGACGCCCGAGCACGCAGCCCCATCCCGGCAACCAGATTCACAGCTCCCCCTTGATCCCCAACGAGGGGAAGATCGGCAACCCAGGAAGCCTGCGAAAATCCGTGTAATCGAAATTGAACCGATAACCTTCCACGTTCGGGTAGTTCGTCACGTTGGTCACATCGAGATACAGATCGAGGCGCCACTTCTCGAAGGTGAAGCGGCGGTCGACCCGCAGGTCGAGGGAGAAGAAGGCGGGCATCCGGCCGCCGCTGGCGGTCTGCCCGGGGATGGGCAGGTAGAAGTCGGCGTCGGCGTCGTAGAAGGCGCCCGCGAAGGGCGTCTCGGGGGTGCCGGTGACGTAGCGCAGGGCGCCGCCGACCGCCCAGCCGCCGCCGAGCTCCCAGCTGCCGATCAGCACCAGGTTGTGGGTCTGGTCGCCGTAGAAGACCTCGAGGGGGTCGCCCAGCTCGTAGACCGCCAGGGCCCGGGAGAGGGTGTAGGAGAGCCAGGCGGTGACGCCGGGGACGTCGACGATCTTGAGGTAGAGCTCCAGGCCGAAGGCGGCGCCGCTGCCCTCGTTCGAGAAGTTCTGGGGCACCAGCTCGCCGTCGCGCTCGACGTAGGCGGCGGTCTGGATCAGGCGGTCGAAGCGGTCCTGGTAGAAGAGCTCGAGGTCGACCTGGAGGAAGGGCAGCAGGCGGTGCTCGACGCCGACGCTGTAGTGGCGCGCGCCCTCCCAGCCCAGGAAGGGGTTGCCGAAGTCGCCGAAGGTGCCGAAGGGGTTGGGCGGCTGGTGGAAGATCCCGGCCCCGCCCTTGAGCAGGGTCTGCTTCGCCACCTTCAGGCCCACCGAGAGGCGCGGGTCGAGGGAGAGGTGGGGCTCGGGCGCGGTGGGCTCGGTGTCGAGGCGCAGCCCGGCCACGATGTGGAGGGGCTTCACCGGCTTCCAGCTCGCCTCGAGGTAGGTGGCGGGCTGCACGTTGAAGTAGGGCTGCTCCACCAGGAGCAGGTCGTCCCGCACCAGGGGATCGATGACCTGACCCGGCGGCGCGACGGCCGGGAACTGCGCCTCGGCCGTGAAGTCCTGCACCACGAGGTCGACGCCGGTGTCGAGGGAGAGCTGATCCGAGTAGCGCCAGCTCCAGTCGCTGCGGGCCGAGACGAAGAGCCCCCGCGCGTCGAAGAAGATGTCCTGGCCGAACTGGATGGCGGTCGCGTCCCAGCCCAGGGCCAGCGAGGTCTCGCCGGTGACGCTGGCGCTCTGGCGCCGCTTCCAGCCCGCGACGACGCGGTGGAAGTCGATGGTGTTCTCGATGCTGCCGCGCAGCTCGGGGCCGAGGGCCTCGGGGTCGTCGGTGGTGACGGTGAGCGCGTCGTGCGAGCCGTAGACCGTCACCGAGAGGTCGTCCCGCCCCGAGAGCTCGTGATCGAGCTTCAGCTGGTAGTCCCAGTAGAAGGGCACCACCCGGATCTGGTCGGCGCCGGAGACGAAGGTGTGCAGCACGAAGTTGAGCACCGTGTCGACGTAGGAGCGGCGGGCGGCGGCGGCGAAGGTGGTCTTCGGCTCGCCCTTCTCGTCCTTCTTGCTCCCCGGCATCGGCCCCTCGACCAGGAAGCCGGCGTCGTAGAAGTCGACATCGACGTAGCCATGGAGGGCCTTGGGGGTGCCCGGCCGGGTCTTCACGGTGAGCACCCCGGCCAGGGTGCGGCCGTACTTCGAGGAGAAGTTGCCGGGGACCAGCTCGATCTCCTCGATGAGGTCGGAGTTGATGATGCTGGTCAGCCCCCCGAAGTGGAAGGGCAGGGGGATCCAGTGACCATCGAGGAAGGAGCGCGAGTCGTAGGGATCGGAGCCGCGGATCAGCAGGGGCCCGAGGCCGTAGGGGGTGCGCGCCACGCCGGGGAGGGTCTGCACCACCCGCAGGGCGTCGCCCCGGGTGCCGGGGATCCGCTTGACCTCCTCCATCGTGAGGGTGCGGCGGGTGACCTCCTTGCGCGGTTTCCGGCCCCGCACGACCGTGTGGTAGGGGTCGAAGCTCTCGGCGAGCAGGTAGTAGACGACCTCGACCACCTCGCCCTCGGCGATCGTCTCGGTGGTCTCGAAGGTCTCGAAGCCGGGCATCAGGACCCGCACCGGCTGCTCGCCCGGGGGGAGGTCGGCGAGCTCGAAGCGGCCCTCGGCGTCGGTGCGGGTGCCCACCTCGCCGCTCTGCACGATGGCGGCCGCCACGGGATCGCGCTGACCCCGCACCAGCACCCGCCCGGCCAGGCGCACCTCCGGGGGCTGCGGCTCCTCCGGATCGAGCTCCTCGGGCGGCGCGACCTCGAGGACGAAGCCGTAGTCGTAGGTGACCTGCACCGCCGCCGGCGCCCCGTCGACCTCGGCCGGCTCGAAGCGGAACTTCCTCGCCGCCTCCATCGCCGCCTCGTCGAAGCCGTGGCCGGCCGGCTCGAGCACCTCCACCTCGCTCACCGCCCCCGTCTCGTCGATCACCAGGGCCAGCTTCACCGTCCCGGTGATCCCGGCCGCCTGGGCCTCCGGCGGATAGGGGGCGTCCTCGAAGTGCACCAGCACCGGCGCCTTCGTCAGCACCCCGGCGGGCTCGGCCTCCTCCTCTTCGGCCAGCACCCCGCCGGGCAGCGCCAGGCAGAGAGCCAGCAGCAGGGCCGGAAGAGAGGTGTGATGGAAGGCCCTCACGAGTAGAGACGATCGGACCTCCCGGCGGCCCGGGTCAAGCGAGGGTGAGGCTACTTCGCGGCCTGCACCAGCGCGGCGATGGACTTCAGGTCGGCCGAGGCGAGGTAGGAGAGGGTGCGCTCGGGGGTGGCCCGGACGATCACGGTCGCGGTCTGGACGGTCTCGGGGCTGGCCTTCGGGTCGGTCTTCGCGACCCAGTCGCCCTCGTCGGTCTGCGACCACTCGCCGAAGAGGACGGTGGTGCGGCGCTGGTCGGGGATGTCGCCGGCCTCGACGGCCTGCAGGGCGAGGTAGCCGCCGGCGATCTCGACCGGGTAGCCCGGGGAGAGGACCTGGATCTGGTTCACGTGGGCCTCGACCTCGACCATCGTGTCGCGGTGGAGGTCCTGGGTCATCTTCTTCATGGCCTCCATCTTGGCCTTCATCGCCTCGGCGTCCCCGGGGCCGCCCGCGGCCATGGCCATCATCTCGGCCTTCATCTTCTCGTTGCGCTTGTCGGCGCCGCCGACCTCCAGGTAGCTGACCCGGAAGGTGGCGTTCAGCCGCTCGCCCGTGGAGTTCTTGCAGACCGAGCCGGGCACCCGGTGGGGCCGCTTGCTGGCCTGCTTCCAGCCCTCCGGGGCGGGGAAGGCCTTGTCGAGGACCGCCCCGACCTTCTGGTGCACGGCCCGCTCGGCCGCGCTGGTCTTGCGGGTGCCCTCGAGGCAGTCCGCGCCCGCCGGCGCCGCCGCCGCGGCCAGGAAGAGAGCCATCGCCCCCGCGAAGATCTTCGTGATGCTCTTCATCGCTCGCTCCTCCTTCGAATCGAGAGGCGGACACTCTACGCCAGCGCGGGCAGAGGCGCCCACTTCCAGCAGACGCCCCACCCTCCCCCTTCTTCACTCGCCCCTCTTGCCCTACCCTCGGCCTCGATGGCCGGCCGCCTCGCACCCACGCCCTCCGGACACCTGCACCTGGGCAACGTCCTCGCCTTCGGCGCCGCCTGGCTCTCCGCCCGCAGCGCGGGCGAGCGCCTGCTCTACCGCCTCGAGGACCTCGACAAGGGCCGCTCCCGCCCCGAGGTCGCCGAGGCCCAGCGGCAGGAGCTGCGCTGGCTGGGCATCGAGTGGGACGCCGAGGGCCCGCCCCAGTCCGAGCGCCTCTACGATCTGAGCGCCCTCCCCACCTTCCGCTGCGACTGCACCCGGGCCGCCCGCCTGGTGGGCGCCTGCGCCTGCCGGGAGGCGCACCTCGCCGGCGCGCCGAGGACCGAGGGCGCCCTGCGCTTCCTGGGTGAGCGGGAGGCGGTGAGCTTCGAGGACCGCGCCCGCGGGCCCCTCACCTTCCTCCCCGACGAGGATCCGGTGCTGCAGCGGCGCGACGGCGAGGTCGCCTACCCCGCCGCGGTGGTCCTCGACGATCTGCGCGACGGCGTCACCGAGGTCGTGCGCGGCGCCGACCTCCTCGAGGCGACGGCCGTGCAGCTCCAGCTCCACGCGGCCCTCGGCGCGACGCCGCCCACCTACCTCCACAACCCGGTGCTGCTGGGACCCGACGGCAAGAAGCTCTCGAAGAGCCACGGCAGCCTCGAGCTGCGCGCCCTGCGCGCGGCGGGCTGGAGCCCCGAGGAGATCTGGCGCCGCCTCCTGCCGCTGCTGGGGATCGAGGGCTGCGCCCGCCTCGGGGAGGCCCTCGCGGCCTTCGAGCCGCGGGCCTTCCGCCCCGGCCCCTTCGAGGTGACACTGGCGGGGGAGATCGTCGAACCATGAAGCTCTGGGCCAGTCAGACCGCGGAGGCCGTCTGCTTCTTCCGGGCGCTCGAGCACCGGAGGCCCGAGGGAGAGCGCGCCCTCGAGGACGGCTACGCCCACCTCTTCCTGGGTCCCGCGATGCGCGCCTCGCTGGAGGCCTGGACCCGCGGCGGCCGCCTCGGCGGCCTGGCCGAGAGCGCCACCTTCGGCCTGGGCCCCTTCATCGTCGCCCGCCACCGCTTCATCGACGAGGTGCTGGAGAGGACCCTCGCCGACGGGGGTCTCGACCGGCTGGTGCTGCTGGGCACCGGCTACGACACCCGGCCCTTCCGCTTCGCCGAGGCGCTGCAGCGCGGCGGCGTGGAGGTCGTCGAGATCGATCACCCGGCCACCGGCAAGCGCCGGCGGGCGGTGCTCGAGCGCCACCGCGAGCGCTTCCCGGAGATCGAGCGCCGGGTGCTGGCCGTCGACTTCGAGCACGAGGACCTCGGCGAGCGCCTCGCGGCCGAGGGGCTGACCGACGCCGCCCGCACCTTCTGGGTCTGGGAGGGCGTCTCGATGTACCTCACCCGGGCCGCCGTGCAGCGGACCCTCTCCACCCTCCACGACGCCTGCGGGGCGGGCTCGCACCTCTGCCTCGACCTCTGGTTTCTGGTCGACGACCCGGGCTTCTCCGGCACCGTGCTGCGGACCATCCCCGGCGCCCTCTCCTTCATCGGCGAGCCGATCACCTTCGGCCTGCACCCCGAGGACGCCCCGGTCTTCCTCGAGCAGGAGGGCTGGGCGGTCGCCGAGCTGGCGGACGCGGATGGGTTGTCGGCGCGCTACCTCGGTGGGGAGCGGCCCTCGTATCGGGCGTGCTACGTGGTGCACGCGAAGGGTTGAGGTCGGGCTGTGAGCTTTGAGCTCTGAGCAAGCTGGTTCACGAGGGGTGAAGCAGGACGCCTGGGCTCGCGCCTTCATCGAGCGCAGCCCGGTTGCTCGTAGCTCGTGGCTCGTAGCTCACAGCCCTCTGGCCCCCTCACTCCCCCGGGAGCTGCGCCCGACCCGCGAGGAACGCCTCAACCCGCCTCACCGCATTCGCCCTCACATCCTCGTAGAACAGATCGTAATCGTAGATGTGATAGCTCCCGCCCGCGTTCATCGTCTCGTAGGGCTCGGGCTGGGTGGGGATCATCAGGCGGCTGCCCACGCAGCGGGCCCCGAAGGAGGCCGGGCGCGGCGCGCCGAGGCCGGTGACCTCGATCTTCTGCTGCTCCTCCTCCCCGAACATCAGGGCCAGCATCCCCGGGAAGGGCTCGGCGGTGCGGATGGTCGTCGCGCCGAGGTGCGCCGCGGCCGGGGCGGGCTCCTCGCCCTGCCGCCAGGTCAGCGGGTTCACGCAGAGGCGCGGCACGCCCCTGCTGCTCACCAGGGCGTCGCCCTGCCAGTGGAGGTAGGCGATCTCGAAGTCCGGGTCGCCCTCCTCGGTGTGGGTGTCCCAGCCCACCAGGCAGCCGGTGGCCTCGGGGCCCTCGCAGACGGGCACGCCGGGCAGGCGCTCCTTCAGGAGAGCGACGGGCAGGCGGTAGCCGACGAGGTAGGCGGAGATCAGCCGCTCACGGGCCGGGGAGTCGGCGAGCTCCTCGAGCAGCCGCAGCGCGTGCATCGTGCCCTGGCTGTGGGAGGCGAGGATGAAGGGCCGCCCTGCGTTGTCGTGCTCGAGGTAGTGCTCGAAGGCCGCCTTCACGTCGCCGTAGGCCAGGCGGAAGGCCGCCAGACTGTTGGCGTCGTTCTCGAGGTAGGCGCCGATCGCGGCCTGCCGGTAGCGCGGGGCGAAGACCCGGCAGCAGCCGTTGAAGGCGCTGGCCTGCCCGGCCATCGTCACCGCCGTCATCGCCTTCGCCCGCGGATCGTCGGTCGGGCCGTTCCAGCGGTCGGAGGCGTAGTAGGTCGTCGGGTGGACGAAGAAGACGTCGGCCGGCGCGCTGGCCTGCGCCTCGGGTGTAGCCCCGCCCTCGCTCACCAGGTCGGCCGGGTCCTCGGTCTCGGGCCGGGCCGCCCAGGCCCAGGCCTGGGAGTAGTCGGGCGCGGCGGGCGAGCGCCCGGGGTCGAAGTCGGCCCCGGGCCGCAGCATCAGGCCCAGGATCTCGGTACCCCAGAGGTTCACCGCGACGTAGCTGGCGGCGAGGACGACGCCGAAGACGGCGAGGACGGTGAGGAAGAAACGTTTCATGGGATCTGGCTGTGAGCTGCGAGCTATGAGCTACGAGCTATGACCAAAATGGTTCACGAGGTGTGAAGAAGAAAGCTCGGGCACGCTTCTTCATCGAGTACGGCCGGACTGCTCGCAGCTCGTAGCTCGAAGCCATCAGCAACCGGTCGGCCCGACCTCTCAGCGCCCCCCCGTCGGATCATCCCCATACTCCACCGATGTCGCCTCCCCCTCGGTCCAGGCGGCGTCCCACGCGGGCCGATCCCGGTCCGGCGCAAAACACTCCATCGCCGCGTCGATCCGCGCCACCGCCTGCTCGAGGCGCTCGAGGGGCAGGCGTCCGTCCTCGACCGCCACCTCGATCGCCTCGAGATAGCCGCGCTGGCGGGCGGCCTGGTGGCAGATCAGCACCTGATCGACGCCGGCCTGCAGGGCCATCAGCCCGGCCTCGGGCACCGGCCAGCGCTCGGCCACCGCGCCCATCTCCAGGTCGTCCGAGAGGCACAGCCCGTCGAAGCCCAGCTCGTCGCGCAGGATCGAGAGCACCTTCGCGCTCATCGTCGCCGGCAGCTCGGGGTCGATCGCCTTCACGATCAGGTGCGCCGTCATCACCGTCGTCACCCCGGCGGCGATCGCCTCGGCGAAGGGCTTCAGCTCCAGCGCCCGCAGCCGCCCGAGGTCGTGCTCGACCACCGGCAGGCCGACGTGGGAGTCGATCTCGGTGTCGCCGTGGCCGGGGAAGTGCTTGGCGCAGGCCGCGACGCCGCCCTCCTGCAGGGCCTCGAGCAGGGGCAGGGCGTGGGCGAGCACCTCCTCGACCGTGCGGCCGAAGGCCCGGTCGCCGATGACCGGGTTCGCCGGGTTCGAGAGGACGTCCATCACCGGCGTGTAGTCGAGGTCGAAGCCCAGGGCCGAGAGCTCCCGGGCCAGCACGCGCCCGGCCGCCGCGGCCTCCTCGGGGCTGTCGAGGGAGAGCATGGGCGGCAGGTCCGAGCAGAGGCCCTTGAGGCGGGCGACCCGGCCGCCCTCCTGATCGACGCTCACCCAGATGGGGCCGGGCGCCGCCGCGCGGCAGGCGTCGATCAGCGCCATCACCTGCGGGGCCGACTCGAGGTTGCGCTTGAAGAGGATCACGCCGCCGACGCCCCGCGCCAGGAGCGCCCGCGCGTCCTCCGGGAGGGTCAGCCCCTCGAAGCCGATGACCAGGGTGCGCGCGGCGAGCCGGGAGAGGGAGAGGTCGCTCATGGCGACCTCGTATCAAAGGCGATCTATCCCTGCACGATCGGCAGGGAGCCCTCGGGCCGGTAGCCCCAGTCGCCGGGGATGCCGCCGACCAGGTCGTAGTCGCCGGCCTGGCTGATCTCGACCTGCACCAGGTCGCCGGGGGCCGCCTCGCCGCGGTTGATGTAGGTCAGCCCGTCGATCTCCGGGGCCTGGCCGCGGTGGCGGCCCTGCAGGAGCAGGTCCGACTCGTCGCTGACGCCCTCGACCAGCACCTCCAGGGTCTGGCCGACCAGGGACTCCTGCTGCTCGCGGCTGATCCGCTGCTGGAGGATCATCGCCTCGGCCCGCCGCTCCTCGGCGAGGGCTTCCGGGACCTTGTCCGGGAGCTCGAAGGCCGGCGTGTCCTCCTCGTCGGAGTAGGCGAAGATGCCCACCCGCTCGAAGCGCTGCTCCTCGAGGAAGCGCAGCAGGGCCTGGTGGTCCTCGGCCGTCTCGCCCGGGTGGCCGGTGATGAAGGTGGAGCGGAAGGCGGCGTGGGGGTGACCGTCGGCGATGCGCGCGCGGAAGGTCGCGAGCTGCTTCGTGACGAGCTCCAGGTTGGTCGGCCGCCGCATCCGGGCGAGCAGGGTGGGGCTCGCGTGCTGCAGGGGCATGTCGAGGTAGGGGAGGATCTTGTCGCTCGCCTCCCAGACCTCCCAGAAGCGCTCGGGCAGCGGGCGCGGGAAGGCGTAGAGCATCCGGATCCAGCGCAGGTCCGCATTCGTGATCGGTTAAGAGCCATGGTCACCTCGCCGGCACCAGCTCCAGGCACAGTCTCCAGCGGGTTGGATGACGATTCCTGTTCGGATCCATGGCGCGTCTCGCGAGGTCTCGCCACGTGATTCTCGGCGGTCTCCAGCCCCGGCCCTTGCGAGGCAGGAGCTCCTCGACCGCCTTCTGCCAGACCTTCACCCACTTCACCG